>JAFVEL010000040.1 GCA_017475965.1 Alphaproteobacteria bacterium
AAGAATCATCATCAAGCAATGGTAACACATCAGAAAACAGCAAAGAGATTATGAGCAATTTAGACCAAGCATTGCAATCAATTATTAAAAATGCAAATACAAAAAATATAGCTAATAATGAAGTACTGAATTTCATTAAGCAACAACTAAAAAAATCTTCAATTGTGGAGTATTATAAAAAATACTTAACATTATATGCAAATGATTGTTATTCGACCAATAAACTCGGGAGTATTGGTAGATATTTATCTCAGAATCACAGAGAATTAGAACAAAAGATTGCGTCTGCATTATTGGATAATACAAATTACGAACACCAAGTACTTAGTATTTTACACAGAAATATTACAAACTTAGTTCAAAATAACATAAAAACTAACAGTGTCGAGTTAATTGATTAGAATAACATATATTGTAATGTTACTAAATGTGATAATAAGTGTTTACTTTTTGATTATTGTATATTAAGATATTAACATAAGCATAGTTTTTATCGAAATGAATTTTATATGAAATTTCAAAGTTTAATAAAGTTATTACCAATTGTTACGTTGGTAGTAACTTGTCAAATACAAGCAATGGATACGTTTGGCAATCCTGATGTAGATTATGGTGGAAAATTAATTAATGATTGCTTTGAAAACAGTAAAACACAGAGTCATAATACTAAAACACTGAAAGATATTACGCAGCCATTTAATAATAATGATATAAAGTACAATAAAGAATCAATAAAATTACAACCAGTAAAATTAAATGATATGGAACTAAAATTAAGTTCTGAAATTCCAATATCACAATATAAAATACGTATTGCAGAAAAGTATGATGAAAGAATGCAACAGATTTATTTTCCATTTTTAAAAGTAAGAAATAAAAAATTAAGTAATAAAATGTCTTTAAAACCAAAGCAAATGAAATCATTGATGCAAAATTATTCAGAATATTTATTACCTAAAATTATGTATTATTGCAAGCAAATCATAGACTTGCAAAAAAATATTAATGCACAGAATATTAGTAAGAGAGAATATTATTCTAAAGTATGTTCACTATTATCCAAGCATATGTCGAAAATTTCTGCTGAACTACGTAAAAAGAATAATAGCATAACATATAAACAATTCTACAATGAATATATTAAGAATAATGCAATTTTTAGATTATTAACTAATAGTTGTATTAGCGTAACTGAATTAGATAATAAGAAAAAGTATGAAAAACTTGTATCTGAAGTAATTCATAATGAATACAAAACTGATATATTAACTGCATTATTATTACAAATATATAATTATGATATTCCGCACTTACTAATTAATTTAAGTCCTACTGGGAGTATAGTAAATAATGAAAATATAGTATTATTTAAAGGATTTGCTAACGATTTACTTAATGCTGATGATGATAAATCAGCACAAAAAATATTTAGTATTTATATTTCAACAATTAATAATATAATTAATACAAAATTAGCATCTGCATGATATTGATAGTATTATTTATAAGTAATATAAAATAAATATACAACATATATGACTTCTTATGTTACATGGAAAAAGTAATAATATTAATACAACATTACCAATATGGTCGGGAAGAGCGGATTCAAACCGCCAACCTCTAGTACCCGAAACTAGTGTGCTATCAGATTGCACCACTTCCCGATATAAAGAAATGTGGTGTACACAATTGTATTATAATATATTTTTTATGCACATCAAATTGCATTTTTTTTAATATAACATAACTCTTTGTTCTACATGATATCGCATATTTTTAATATAAACATATTGTATCATTTTTATAGTATCAAATTACTTCATTTTATAAGAAAAATGACTTAATAATTTACTTTAAATAGTAATCTAAAAACATTATATTATTGCTTGATTTATCGAATTACAATATTTCAATAAAGAAACAATGTTACACATATGTATTAAGTGCAAATAATAATATAAAAACACAATTTGTCTCTTAACAATACATTAAAAATACTAATATAGATTTAGAAATAATAATATTTAGTTATAAATACAACAGAGCTAATAAATAATTTTGTAACAGTTTCTTTTATAAATAAAATTAATAATAATATTACCGACAATCATTCCATCATAATAAATCCAATTACAATTTGAGATTTTGGTTACTGGTTCCAATGTTACAACTAGATATATAAGTATTTTTTTTAGAAAAAAGTGTAATAGAAAAGCCAGGATTTAAATCCCAGCTTCAGAATATGTTATTTATTAAAACTTAAAAGCAAGATTTAATCTAAGACCCATATTGGAAACTGTTACATCTCCGAAATCAGTTTTATTTGATTGCTTCATTAGTTTTATTCCTGGACCAAAG
>JAFVEL010000041.1 GCA_017475965.1 Alphaproteobacteria bacterium
AAAAGGACGTGAGTTTACAATTGAATTTAGAGATGATGAGTCTATTGACCCTAACATAAAGCAAGAATTTCAAGGGAAAAAAGCTGTAGTATATACTAAATTATCAAAAGATGTTGGTGAACGTCCTATCACTAAAATTGTGAAATTGCCATGTTTTATATTCAATGATGCGTTACCACATGATGTTGTTTTTCAAAAAGATCTTATAATTAACAAAACACAATATTTTTGTAATACTATTTGCAAAGATAATGATAATAAAGAGCCATATAGAACAGGATTAATAAAATACGATAATCAAGCATATTATGGAGCATGTAAATTATCTAATAGTAAAACATTAATTTATGTTATGACAGAAAGATACGGTGGTATTTTCTTAGGAAGCGATGAAAATGAACAAGTTTGTATTGGTAAATTGGATCTCAGAGAAGATGATTTGAAGAGTGGAATAGAAAAGAGTACAAATAATCTTGTACGCAACTATTTCACTAAGTATAAGAATGTTATTAATGATAATACGAAACAAGAAGTAAAGAATAAAATAATAGATGGTATAAATAGACTATATCAATATTGTTTTGATAAATTTAAAGATAAAATAGAGCAATTCTTTTCTAGAAAGTTAGTTGATTTGGATGATTACATATCTGAGAACCAATTAGGGGATGCAGTAGACGAGTTCGAGGAAAAGTATAGTGATTATAATTGGTTAACAGGTATAAATGGTATTATGCCAAATGATATATTGGACTTGATTGGTTATAAACTTTGCTTGGAGAAATTACATCGAAATAATAAAATTGCAAACAAATAATATTTATACGAATATAGTGTATTATGAGTAATAATACACTAGTTAATTATATAAAATACGCAATAAATATTTATAATATTAGTGTAATTGTATTAGCTAATGCATAGTATATTTAATTTAATGTGATAGATATTGAAATATAAGCATTGAAGCTCTTAATGAAATGTGTTCATTATAACATGTTAATAAACTTAATATAATCTATTTGTGCAATATTATATAGGTTAAATAATGTGTTAATACATTATAAAAGTAATTTTTTAATATGTAGTGTGGTTTTTCCTACATTTTACATGAAATTCTAATAATAGGAATTATAATACTATATTATTTTACATTGTCTTTCAATAAGAAAATGATATATATAATTTGTGTGTTGTTTTTATAAAAAAATTGCTTAACAATATTATGATATCAAAATTATATATAATATAAATAAAAATATATCCTTGATTCATATTACAGATATATCTAAATACCAGTTTGTATATTTTAGAATGCAATGATTCATTTATAGCTTTATATATGATGTTATGATACTTTAATTATATTTTAATATTCGTACTCTATAATGAATAATATAGAATTTGTTTTTAAATATCAATATGAATATTAAATCACAATTAATTAAAACTTTAATATTATTTATAACATTTATTGTTTCCGAACATGGACATACTACTGGTACAATAACATACACCTGTGAAGAAAGATTAGATATTAACGATTTTACACACCAGAATTTACAAAAATATAATATAGATGAAAGTAGTGGAGTTATATATAGAACAGATCGTAACACGACAATATATCCAGTATATGAGGGACGTAGATGTTATGATTTAAAAACGGAAATTGACAAAATAAAAGAAACATACAAAAGTGTTCCAGACATATGTAATGGTGGAAATTTAGTAGTGAAAAGTACAAGTGATGCATATGTAGTAGATGATAAACATGATTGTTATAATTTACAGTATAATAAAAAAATAGTTGCATCACTAAATAAAAGTAATGAAAATTTCTTATCAGTTAAAATACCATCCAATGTAAATATAATTATTCCACATGATGTTACTCTTGTACAAAGTGATGTGACATTTCATATTGAAGGTTCAAATGTTAACTTGATAGTATTAGGGAAAATTACGAATTGTGCAGATTATAATTATGTAAATGCATTGTTTTATTTCCCATCAAGTTTTTGTAATGTAATTATTGGCCCACAAGCTGAAATTAAGTTTAACAATGTTGATCATGATTCGATTTTTTGGTTAGAACAATTGAGTAGTAGTATCATAATGTATCCTGGATGTACTATCAATACAACAAATCCTGGATCAAACTCAAGAAATACTGTAAATTTGAAATCTAAATTGTATTTAAATAGATATACACAGGATCTAAGCAACTTTGCATCTCAAATAAATGGAGTAGTATCTGAACAAATGGAGGTAATATACCCAGAAAATATTGCTAACTCATATCAAAATAATAAAAATATATTAATGAATGCAACATTAAATTCCAATAGTTATATGAAAACGGATTACTTTCCTAATATTTATTGGAGAGGTAATGTGCATAATTTTGGATATAAGAATGGATATTACAATTTCGAATCTGTAAAACCATTATCGTATAATGAAGACGAAACAAGAGAAAAATTTATCTTGGGATTAAATCCAAATAATAAATTTGCAAAATATGATATAGCCTTTTGGAACAAATGTAAATTTAATGGGCAATATGGATTTAATCAATATAATAAAAAACAATATAAAGCATCATACATAGATTTAAATACTATAGACAAATTATTTCATGGCATGAAACGAAATGAGAATACAGTATCATTGCCATTTAACACTAATGTGATTTATCCTGGATTAATTGGTAGTTTAAGTATAACAATAAATTTAAATAATGTTGAAAATCATGATAATACATTATTTTTTCATGGTGATAATAGAGAGTTTAAAGGTATATTAATAGTTCCGAATGAAATAAAGACAATATTTTATTCTAATGAGAACAGCAAAATAAAAAATATATTGCAATTAGACGAAGATGGAAACATAAAAAACTATAAAAATGGAAGGCCAGATTTATCTGACATAAATATTTTATATGGAAACGCTTTTAATTGGAGTATATACCATAATGATACTATGCTAACTATAGACAATAATTTTCGCAAAGACTCAACAATAGTAATTCAAGATAAAATTAGTAAAAAAGTAATAGTAGAAGGAGTAGGAAATCCTAAGGGATATAATACGCTTGTTTTAACATTCAAAGAATTTCCAGATATAACATTTGCTCAAAAACCATGTGATAAACGTAACATGCAAAGTATTAAAATGGATTGTAATCCACAAGATGATGATAAAGTAAAAACATATAAAAAATGATATTAATTATAAAAAGCACTGTATCAATTTAATATATAGTGCTTCAATTTGTATTTTTTTTATATATATCTATGTTCATCAAAAATTGTATACATTATAATATGTATTTGCTATATTAACCACATATTAATTGAATAATGTTATACTGCTATGTGATATATATATAATATAATTTGTATTCAATGTTTTACATAATATCTAAGTTTGCTATTATAAAACTATTTAGTTTTTTATTTGGTTTGGGAATTTTATCTAATTTGTTATTTGATATATTAAAAAGATCATTTTTATACAATGTATACATTAATTCAGTAATAGTATTTAGTTTTGTTTTTGGAATAATTACATGTATCATTAAAATATTTAGTTATGAAGTAGAATACAGCAAACTATTACAAATTGATAAATTACATAAAAGAGATATAAATTCATTGAAAATATTAAAACCATTATTTTTATATGTTCGTCCAAATTCTAAAATAATATCCAATACAAAATTGCAAATAGTATTATCAGATATTGAAAAAAAAGTAGATGAATCAGAACAAATACCAAAATATATTGCTGGAATATTGATATTCTTAGGATTATTTGGTACATTCTGGGGATTATCTAGAACAATTGGTAATGTTTCCTCAATATTGGATAACTTAGGAATGGAACAAGGAGATGCTTCATTATCATTTGTCAAACTAAAAGATAGCCTCAAAATTCCATTAGAAGGTATGGGAATAGCTTTCGGATGTTCATTATTTGGTTTATTGGGTTCACTAATATTAGGAGTATTTAATTTACAACAAAAGAAAATAGCAAATAGATTTTTAGACAAAGTAGAAGAATGGTTAATGAAATACTCAGTAAATATTAATGCAATAGAACAAAACACAGAATATCATGGACAATTATTTTCTATGGGATTATTAGAAAAAACTATTGAAACAATATATGCTTTTCAACATCAATTACATGATTTAGATGAAAATAGAGTATCATTATACAATATGCAAAGAGAAGTAAATAAAAGTATTGAAGATTTAAGTACATCTCTATTAAAACATCAAGAAATAATAAGAATGCTTGGAGAACATCAATTAGAATTACAAAAGGCAGTAGCGAAAGTATCTAATCAGTTTTCTGATTCAATAGGAAATGAACTAACTGATAAGTTATCATTAATAGATAACAGCATTAACAAATTGATGCAAAGTAATTTATCTAATAGAGACTATGTTGTAAATAATTTAGGTGCAGATATAAAATTAGTATCTAAAACATTATCAGCGTTAATAAGAGATTAATAAAATTATATATAAATATCCGCAGTAAAATTATACACCAAATATATGAAATTAAAATTTCCAATATTTATTATAATTTCTCTCTTAACAATATCATTACTCAGTTTGTATTCACTTCTGAGTTCTGGATACATGAAACCATACATAATAAAACAAATTACTAGAATAATAATAGGATTTGGTGTTATGTATTGTGTATTTCTAATAGATATTAAATTATTTAAAAGATATGCTTACTTATTATACATTTTATGCCTATCAATATTAGTAATAGTTGCTGTAGTTGGCAAAACAGCAATGGGTGCTCAGAGATGGTTAGACTTATATTACATTTCAATACAACCATCTGAACTGATGCGTATTTCCTTAATAATGGCACTAGCTAAATATTTTAGCGGAATACATGATAATAATGTAAATAAAATATTGTATTTAGTCTTCCCAAGTATATTAGTATTAATTCCAGTAGGATTAGTATTAAAGCAACCAGATCTTGGAACTGCGATGTTATTATTACTAATTTATTTTTCTATGTTATTTATGATTGGTGTTGAAATATGGAAACTACTAATTATACCAGCATGTGGAGCAATATTATCACCTATCATTTGGCAATATCTTCATGACTATCAGAAGAATAGAATATTAATGTTTTTAATTCCAGAAAAAGATCCAAATGGTGCTGGATATCACATTATACAATCGAAAATAGCAATTGGTTCAGGAGGGATGTGGGGACAAGGATTCCTGAAAGGGTCACAATGTCAATTAAATTTTCTACCAGAAAAACATAATGACTTTATATTTGCAGCTATAGGAGAAGAATTTGGATTTGTTGGATGTGTTATTTTAATTGGATTGTATTTAATATTATTGATTTACAATTACAATATTGTAATTCAAACGAAAGATAAATTCTGTAAATATTTAGTTTTCGGATTAAATTCCATGTTTTTCTTCTATGTATTTATAAATATTTCCATGGTATGTGGATTATTACCAGTTGTTGGAATACCACTACCATTTGTGTCATATGGAGGTTCAGCATTGGTTGTTCTAATGTTCAGTGAAGCAATAATTATTTCAGTTTCAATCAATAATACGAAATTAACTAAATATTAACTATTAGTAGATTAGTATTAATATAATGATATTGTAGAATGATTTAAGATTGACGATAGATATATTAAAAACAACAATAATTGGATTATTATTAGTATTAAATAATTGTTGCTTTTCAATGGCTAACAATCACAATAATAAATATGATCCAAATACCATATATACATCAACTCAATATTTGATTGATCACGATCCAGAATTGATAAACCAAGAAAGGAAATTAATGGAATTAACTAAGGATTTATCAAATACAAGATCACAGAATAGTATGGCATTCGGATATAGTATTAATCACCAAATATTTAATAAACGCAAATCAAAACCAATATTATGTATTAGTGACTTTCGAGAAATAATAGATTCACTAGTATTAGCTAATATAAATGAATTACCAAAACAAGCAGATGAAGTGAAAAACTTCAATAAAACATTGACAAAATTTACACTTAATGCATTACTGAATAATGTTATAGGGAACAATATTAATATTAAGGAATACAATTTATTATTATTGAATGATAATACACGTAATATTAATAGTATTTTTGGCAACAACTACAATAATGACATAAAAGAATTAGGTATCATGAAGTATAAAAATAAAACTTGTACTTTTAATACAAAATTAGAAAACAATACATTATATTATACTGTGAGGTTACAATGATACCGTCCAGATATAATAATTTGCTAAAGTGTTTTTTTATGAGTGGTTGGAGTTATTATGATATACTATAATTGGGAGTTATGAGATGATTAATAATAGATTATATCCAATATTAACAGCATTACCTGGAAGATATGCTAGAGCTTTATTTGAAGTTGGCAAGACTAATGATTGTCTTGATACTTTATTGAGTGATTTTAAAGTACTAGAAAAATTTTTATCTAATAATATTAATTATAGAAATTTACTTAGAAATGGTTCAAATAAAAACATAAGTGTAGTTGTATTTCCTGTAATTGCAAATAATTTAAAATTAAGTGATAAATTTACGTACTTTGTAAATCTATTAATAACAAATAGAAGATTCTATTTAATAAATAAAATAGAAAGTATATTTAGACGTACTATTATGGATCACAAGGGAGAAAAAGAAGTTGCAGTATATTCTGCAATAAAAATAAATAAAGCTCAAGAAAAAAATGTAGAGACAGTAATACAAGAATTATTTAAAGATAAAAAATTAATAATAAAATATGGTGTAAAGAAAGAATTGTTAACTGGCATTCAAATATATTCAGAAGGATTGATATATGATTTATCAGGTTCTTCATCTATTAGACAATTGTCAAATTATCTTAAATCAGTGAGTAATATATGAATAGTAAAGCATTAGAAATTTCTAAATTATTGGAAGAAAAAATATCTGATTTCGAATCATATATTGATGTGTCTGAAACTGGTTATATATTATCAGTTGGAGACGGTATAGCTAAAATATATGGTTTAAATGAAGCTAAATCAGGAGAATGGGTAGAAGTAATATCTTCTAGAACTGGTAATACAATAAAAGGTATAGTGACTAATCTAGAATCTGACAATGTTGGAATCATAGTTGTTGGAGATGATTCTCAAATACAAGAGAATGATGTAGTAAAACGTACTCATAATATAGTAAATGTTAATGTTGGAATGGGATTACTTGGTAGAGTAGTAAATGCTCTTGGAGAACCAATAGATTCAAGTACTCCAATAGGAGGCAAATTATATCAGTACAATATGGAAAATCCAGCTCCTGGAATTATGGATAGACAAACTATTCATGAGCCGTTATTTACTGGTATAAGAATGATAGATGCATTATTTCCAATAGGTAAAGGACAAAGAGAGTTAATAATAGGAGATAGACAAACTGGAAAAACTGCAATAGCATTGGATGCTATAGTAAATCAAAAGAAGTATAACGATATAGTTCCAGATAGTGAGAAAGTATATTGCATATATGTAGCAATAGGACAAAAGAGATCATCAGTTGCTAGAATAGTAAAAATACTAGAAGAACATGGAGCTATGCCATATACAATAGTAGTAGCAGCTACTGCTTCAGATTCGGCAGCTATGCAATATGTTGTACCTTATACTGCTTGTGCTATGGGTGAATACTTCAGAGATAATGGCATGCATGCATTAATAATATATGATGATTTGAGTAAACATGCAGTTGCATATAGACAAATTTCATTATTATTGAGAAGACCACCAGGGCGTGAAGCATATCCAGGAGATGTATTCTATTTGCATTCTAGATTACTTGAAAGAGCAGCTAAGATGTCAGATGCTAAAGGTGGAGGTTCATTGACTGCACTACCAATAGTGGAGACACAAGCTGGGGATGTTTCAGCATACATACCAACTAATATCATATCAATTACAGATGGTCAATTATTCCTTGAGAGTGAATTATTCTATAAGGGAATTAGACCAGCTATTAACATAGGTGTATCTGTTAGTCGTGTAGGTTCTGCGGCTCAAACTAAGGCCATGAAATCAGTATCTGGTGATATAAAAATACAAATGGCTCAATATAATGAGTTATCATCATTTACTCAATTTGGAAGTGATTTAGATACATCAACTAGAGAATCTCTTGAAAAAGGAGCAAAAATAGAAGAAGTCTTGAAACAAAATCAATATATGCCTTATAGAAATGCTGAGCACGTGGTTGTGTTGTACGCAGCTATGAATAACTTCTTAAAAACTATAGATATAAAACAAATAAAGAAATTTGAAACTAGTTTACTGGATACTATGAACAGAGAGACAAATATTATACAAAACATAAGAGATCAAAGAGTTATGACTAATGAAATAAAATCAGAATTAAACCAATATTTAACAAAATTTGTCCAGGATTGGCATATAGTTAATAGTAAAAAGAAAGAGAAATAACAATGGAAAATATGCAGAGTATTAAAAATAGAATAAAAACTATCAATAATATTCAGAAGGCAGCTAATGCCATAAAGGTTATTTCTAGTATAAAGTTAGCGAATATTAATAAAATTGATGTTGTTTCATTGAAATCTAGTATGAATATACTACAAAGTACTTTATCAATAGTTGCTTCTGAAGCATTGTATTACAATGAATTGAGTAATTCTCATTGGATAAGACGAACTGAGGGTAAAAAGTTATTGATAGTATTATCTGTTGATCAAGGATTTTGTGGTGCTTTTAAGCAGTCATTATCAGTATCAGCTAGTAATTTTATAGCAGATAATACTGATTGTTATGTAGAAATATTTGGTAAAAAACTATCATTAGTAAACAGTAATATTGTAAATGATGATAGTATTGATAGAAATATAAAATCAAGATATTCTCTAGAAATATTTGCAAATAAATTGAAAGATATTATATTTAAATATGTTACTAAGCATGGAGTATATGAAGTATATGTAGTATCCGGAGAATATAAGAATGCCATGAAGCAAACTACAAAGTGTTTCAGAATACTACCATTAACAATTAAGGATTTTAAGACATTTGCTACAACTGAAATTAATACAGATAGAATGCAATTAGTTGATTATTTATTGAATAGATATTTATATACACTCTGTTTTGATATTATTAGAGAACACTTACTTGCTGAATTATCAGTAAGAGTATTCTCTGTTGAGAAAACATCACGCAATGCTGACGATATGCAAAAGACACTAACACTACTATATAATAGAACAAGACAAACTAGAATAACAAACGAGTTGACTGAGATAGTGTCTAGCAGTGAGTGTGTAAAATAAATGTCACTGTTTATGGATTTGACACTATACACGATAGTAGATTGTTTCTAGTAGCGAATGTGTAAAGTAGCATCAATTTATTTAAAAATAGAAGCAATCCATGCAATAGATAGTGTCCAGTAGTGTAATCGAAGATTTATTATGTGTGTGAAGTAATTTTACTGTTCGTAAAATTGACATTATACACGATAGTAGATAGTATCTAGTATTACATATATAAGAAAACTATCACACGTATAATATCAAGCACTATACAAGTGTGGGCTAAAATAATTTTTTATGGTTTTGTATCAATTGATGTTATATTATATGTAGATACATTATTGGAAATACTTTTAATTTACAATGAGTAAAACATTAATGCCGAGAGCAACAGCAATATGGTTAATAGATAATACATCATTAACATTTGAACAAATAGCTGATTTCTGTGGATTACATATACTTGAAATTGAGTCGTTAGCAAATAATGAAATAGGAGCAAACTTAATAGGTTTCAGTCCCATATTATCATCTCAATTGACAAGTGATGAAATACACAGGTGTGAAGCTGATCCTAATGCTAAATTGCAATTAAAAGTAATTCCTGAATTAGAAGATAATAACACAACTCAAAGAAAATATACACCTAAAGCAAAACGGACTGACAAACCGAACGCTATATTGTGGATAATAAAGTACTATCCGGAAATGTCGGATAAAGATATATGTGATTTGATTGGTACTACTACTAGAACTGTGCATTCAATTAGAAATAAAACATATAAAAATATATCATCTCTAGTACCACGAGACCCTTCTGTTGTGGGATTATGTACTGCTCAAGATTTAGAGTTTTTCATTAGTAAATTAAAAAGAAGTTAATATAATTATATGGATGTTAGTATATTATTAAAAAATTTTATTGGAGGTTAGTATGATTACGATAATATTTAAATATAATAATGAGGAATTTAAAGTAAATGCAACTGAAGGAGAAACATTATTGGAATGTGCATTGAAGAATAATGTACCACTAATTGGAGGTTGTGGTGGTTCTGGTATATGTGGTTCATGCAATGTAGAAATAGATCCAGAATATATTAATAAAATCCCAGAACCAGATGTTAATGAACAAGATGTAATAGAATATTTACCAATGTATAAACCAACTACCAGATTAGCATGTCAAATAAAAATTACCAATGATATGGATGGTATGATTGTTAATATTAATAATTGATGGTATTATTTCCCTTATTACTAACTGAGTAGATTTAAATATTGTAAAATAAAATATTAGCATTTTTATCTATATCTATGTTGTTATTGATTTATAATTTAGTATTTATTTTACCAATTACTATTATATTTTATTACAGTTGAATAATATGATGTATTAGAAAAATATTCGGTGTTATCTTTTTATAACATGTTATAATATGCTATGATTTTTAATAATCAGTATTGTATTTCCTATACCTATGTATTTAAAAATTTAAATGAAACAAACTCAATTTGAAAAAAAATATAAAGGATGATAAATGAATATATGCACCATCATATTATATGTATTAGTTACAAAGTAAATAAATTATTTGTGTAAAATTTTATATTAACATAGTGTAATAAATGTGAGAAGTTCTATAATTGAATACGTTTCAATAATTTAAAATACTTGTAATTATTTCATTTTTAGATTTACATTTGAATACTTTATCATAGTAAAATCTATTGCGTAATACACTTTTTACATATACTCTAGTTTCTTTTATTGGAATTAGCTCTATTGTTTCCAATGTTGTTAATCCACTTAGATTTTGTATGCTATTTTTATACTTTTTGAGATTACCAGGACCGGCATTATAAGCATATAATACTTCAACAAAATTATCATCATATGTTTTTAGTAATCTATATAATAGATTAGAACCCAGCGTTAAATTAATGGATGGTTTATATAAATCATTATCTTTAATTTTTATGTTTAATTTATTTGCTTCATCTTGAGCGGTAGCTGGCATTAGTTGCATTAGACCTCTAGCTCCAGCACTACTAGTTGCCTTCTCATTAAATGCACTTTCTTGCCTTATTACAGAATGTACAAAACTAATAAAACACTTATCTGAATTTATTTGCTTTACCTGATTTATTGCTTCTTTACTTAATTTTTTATACGATTTTTTATTAGGTAAATAATGTTGTTTTTTACTTAGGTTGCTTATTACAATTTCCAATTCTTCATTTGATTGTGCCAAATCAACTAATAGTATTTCCTCATATGGGTCTTCTATTTCTTCTATTAATTTATCATAACAATACTTTCTATACTTATTAGTAATATCATGATTCTTAGTGGCTTGTAATACTTTGACTAATTCCCTATCATTAAATGTTCTTTTAATATCAGATGGTATTTGAGGAGTAGTACTATTGTTAAGTGACAATCCAATGGGCGACATGTATTGTCCAGAAATATTTTGCAACCTAACATCTGCTAGAAATCCATAGAAAGTATGAAAATACTGAGAAGCCTTTTTATACCAATCTATAGCGGATACTATATCATTATTTGACAAATGCACTTCACCCAACCAAAAAGCATTCTTACTTATACGTACTGCTTTTTCTGAATTATTATATGCTGTTTCAAAATGTTGCTTAGCTAAATTTATTTTATTAATAAATCGATAACAAATAAACCCCAATAACCACTGCATTCTTGCTTTTTCTTCATCTTTTGTGTTTTTTCTTTTAAAAACACATTTATCAGCGACTTCATATGCTAGTTTTGGGTCTCCAGAACGTAACATATAATAAGCTACAGTTCTTCGTATTTCATAATATTTGTTATTTAATGATAATTTATCTTCTCCTTCATTGTATTGTGATAATACATCTGCAGCTTCCTTGTACTTTTTATTTGTTACTAATCCTTGAATATATTTATATCTTTCAGATGGATCAGATGGTACTTCATTACTACTTATATTTATTTCATTTTTCAGAACATTATTAATATAATATAGTGTTTTATCATCATTTACTATTTCTTTCATTACTAATAAACTAGATGTATTATTTTTTTCTACTAAATTTTTTATTCTCTGAGCATCTTCTACTATACTCAAATAACTACTATATTCTTCTCGAAATTCCCTAGCATAACTAGCGTCTAGATTTTGAAAGATCCATGTTTGTTTGATGAATTTTGTAGCTAGTTTTTTATCTTGTATTTCTAAACAACTTATATATGCTTCTACTCCTTCTTTAGTCATTGGAGGAAATTTTCTAAACCATTTATATATGTCATTGTTTTTTAGTTGTTTCTTTTTTATCTTACTTTTATTTATGTTTTTTTCTGCTATTGTTACTGATTCATTAAACAATGGCCATTTTTCATTTTCATAAAAGAAATCAAATACCGCCTTTGCATTCTTAGGCTTTTTTACTGCTTTTTTCCATGTATCATATTTATCTATTAATTCATTCTTCACTTTATCACTTAATTTTGCATCACATTTATTTAAAATACAACAACATATTATTAATATAATTCTAAGCATTGATATAATATTATTTATACATTGTTAATAATATGATGACAATTATTAATTAATTTTTAGTAAAATTTTAGCGTTGCGTGATATCATTTTATATGCAATAATATGAGCTATGTGGTGAAGTATTACAACTGGTAGTGTATATTAGTAATAGTATATTAACTGTTAGCAATGTAATAATCAAATTGATTATTGTAGTTAATTGCATGGTATTGTGTTGTAATACAATACATTGTAGTAATAATAATAACCATAATACAACAATCAATAATCATTCTGATAAAAGTAATGTCAATAATGCTATATCTACACATTACAAATATAACAATATTACGTATAAATTAAACAAAAGTAATGTCACTCAACATAATGTAAGTAATAATACAAATTATAAGTACCAAAATAATATTAATAGTAATATATTTTCTAATATACTAAATAAATATAAACAATATGATCATGAGTTTAATGTTAAACTAAATAATTACGTAAAATTGGCTAAGAAAATATTCTTGAAACGAAAAATACAGGAGTATGATATTAGAAAATTATTCAATAGTGCAATGCAAGTATTAGACCACATAAAGTTTAATAATTTATATAAAAAATTTAATAATGTAGAAGAGGTAATATTTAACTCAATAAGTAAACTTAATTACAATAATAAATTTGAAGAAAGAATAATTAAATTTACCATGAGTTTTTTCTATGTATTTACAACATTAAATGAAAAATATATTATACAAATTATAGAAAAAAATCCATTGGAATTAATTCCATTATTGAATGAAATGAATGTATTTGCAAAATTCATTACTGCTGATGCACCTGATTATGGACACAGTAATTTTTCAGTGAAACATGGGAATGTATGTAAAATAACAGCAAATAAACAAGCAATAATGAAGATTATGGGAAATTTAATTAAAATGTATCTAATAAATTCAAGAAAAAATAAAATATACAAGTTATCTAATACTGCTTCTGAATTTTATTATTGTGAATCTCTATATAATCATAAAATAAATTATAATAATCAAAAATCTATTACAGTATTGTATCAAAATATTTTATATAAGTTAGGTAAACAAATTAATAACAATAGAGTTACGATATCTGAATCATATAAAAACAAGTATTAAGAAGATATCGAAGATCTTTTATACTATTTCAATAAAAGATCTTACAACGTTATTTAATAAATAATATATTATTATTTATTATCCTCAATATAAAATGGGTTAGGCATATTTTCTGATTTATCATTGACAGGATTATATTTCGGTTCATCCTTGTTTTCTTTTACATCATAACTTGATTGAAACGGTGTTGTATTGTTTTCATTATCATTCATGTCATCTTCATCACCATCAAACATTATGGAAGATATACTCCTACCAGTTATCTTTTTGTATCTTTCTGAATCTTCTTTGGATATTGGCCATGATTTTTTAGCACATTGCTCCACTTTTTGTATAAATTCAGTATCTGATGTATTATCCATACTATGTCAATAATCACTGAATATCACAGCACAACACATTGTGCTTAGTAAAACTTTTAAGGTAGTTTTCACATTACACATATAAATTAAACCTTGTATTATAAAATATACAATGGTGATAGTTAAATAAACGTTAATTAATATTTTCCATTGTGCTCTTTATGAAATTTTCTTGATATGTTTGTAAAGGTGAAATGAACTTATATTCCATCTTATTCCATTCTATTCCAGTAAATACTGTATAAGAAAACTTTAATGGTGGTTTTGGAATAATTATTTCATAAATATTTTTATTTTCCAATGTGTTAATTGGAACAATATAAGCACTACTTTTATAGCATACATTATATTGCTTATATGTAAAATTATGTTTGTTGTCATTATTTGCATTTTCTAATAACAACACATGTTCTTTCAATAAAGATCTAATATTTATCATATTTTTTCCTTCCATTAGTTATTGTTATATATGTAATTTTTTATATTTATTAATCACACATTGTATAAAGTTTGAATCTAATAAATACTCTTCCGAATTATCATAAATATTTTTGGAAATTTGTAGTGTTGATAATTTCAAATCGTTTGGAATTTCTTCTATATTATTAGTAAAACCAGCATTATATTTTATGCTTATTGGAAAATGAGCACCAGTACTGTTTAATGTTATTTCGTATTTATTATTAGTACTAAATGATATTGCATTGTTTTTGGAATCAGTAACACTATTAATGCTAGTAATATTTGTTATTGGTAATGTAATGAAATAGTTAGCATTATAATTATCCACTATGCAATTATAAGTTTTATGTAATATTGATAAATTTAAATTATCTTCAAGAATATTGGTAGCAGTTTTTATGATTTCATTCAAATATTCATCTTCATGATCATGAGCAATTCTAAAGTGATTCTTAAGCATATTTACATTTATTACTTGCTCATCACAATTTTTTATTATAAAATTAATCATAGTAATCCTTCTAAAATGAGATTAGTATCTTATATGTATAGGTTACAATAAATATGAATACTATTATTAATTAAAAAAAAGCCCATAAGTTTTTCGTGTAGATTTATATTAGTCATATTGTTTGTGTTATAATGTGATGTAAAGTGATAGTCATTTGCAAAAAAATACTAGATGTTATTTGGGTTACAAAAATGTCATTTTTATAAAAGATTAATATAAAAATTAACTATTTTTTTACTTATTAGGTTTACAATTAATAATGGATGGGTTGGAACCCACATTTTTATAGAAAAGGAGAATTAACATGAAGATGCAGTTGGCATTATTATCCTTATTAGTAGCACTTTCTGGTGCATATGCAGATGACGACAAATCAGCAGATGAACAAAAAGTAGAAGCAGCTGAAGATAGTTCAAAAACAGATGAAGCCAAAAAAGACGAAGATACAAAAGTAGAAGAGAAGAAAGAAGAATCAGACAAAAAAGAAGACTCAAAAACAGAAGAAGTAGATAAGAAAGATGAAAATAAAGAAGAAAAAGAGAAAAAAGAAGGTGGTATATTAAACCTATTTAAAAAACTTACAAAAGATGCAGTAGAAAAGAATGAAGAAGAGAAAAAGGACGAAGCTAAATCAGAAGAAAAAAAGGACGATGAAAAAAAAGATGAAGAAAAAACAGAAGATAAGAAAGAGGAATCAGCTGAAAGCAAATCAGAATAACAACGTATTAGGTGTCTTTATGACACCTTATTACTTTTTTTATACGTGAAATAAAATTCAATTTGAATACTATAAATTATAACTATGACATTCACTAGTAACTTACGTTATTATTTGTATTAAGATGATACAGGTGAATGTGGTGAAAGTGCTTGTGTATTATATAATATTTTTGCTTATTTGATGAGGTATAACAATTTGTCAATTAAATGCAGTTTATAATTTATTAAATTGGTTTATTTTTGGAACAAATCAAATGTTGTAATATATTAAAATAATATATTGCAAAACAACTGATGCTATTCATTGTGTTATATTAACCAACATATTATATCTATTTATTTGAAATATAACAACAAATAATATTGTTTCTCATATTAAGCAAATAAGTTGTGTAGCTCCTCAATACTTATATTTAGACACTTTGCAATAACTGTATCCTGAAATCCTTGATTTCTCATATTCAAAGCTAATTCTTTTTTAGCTTTATTTTCACCTTTTTTCTCTCCTTCTATTAATCCTTCGTTCTTTGCTGTTGCTATTTCACTAGCTTTGTCCATCTCTCTTGCTAACGCAATTGCTATTTCGCTATCGCTACATAGTGCATACTTCTCTCTAGCTCTTATCTGTGCTTTTATTTGTTCACTACTTGATAGTTTAGTCCATAAATATTGTGCATCCTTCA
>JAFVEL010000042.1 GCA_017475965.1 Alphaproteobacteria bacterium
GATAATGGTAATGATATAGTGGATAATGAAGGGTTTTGATTAATGATTGAGAATAATGAGAATAAATTGAGCTAATATTTGTTTGATTGTTGTTTTTAATTACAATGCTATCATATAGTGATTGTGGTAGCATTCTATTTTTTTGGTATGTTATTGCATTTTTATATTGTAATAATGTATTTTGTTTGTTTGTTATTTTTGCAGGGTTACTAATTAATACAATTCCTTAGTTTATGGTTTTTGCCTTTCGTTCTTTGCAGAATTATTATTTAAATTACATATATTATAAATATTTTGTTGTGCTAGTAGTTATTACATGTTTTTTATTCCTATCATAAAGTGCGATTTATCTAATATTCATATATAATTTTTTTTGCATTACAAATTACTCATTTTGCCACATAATATTTTACTAAAGTATTATATATATATGAATATCATTTTATTAACATTTTCTGTAATGTACTCTAGTAACGCAACTTTACATTAAAAACATATATATAATAAACACTGCGTTATTTCTTAATATTCTATAAACATTTCATGTGCAGCACATATATTACATATATGACAAATGCTATTTCTTAGTAATTCACATATTATTCAGTTAATATTTCAATACCATTTTCTGTTACTGCTAATGTATGTTCAAATTGTGCTGATAGGCTTTTATCTATTGTTACTACTGTCCATTCGTCTTTTAGTAATCTTGTCTTAAATTTACCAACATTTATCATTGGTTCTATTGTAAAGAACATTCCTGGTAGTATTTGCTCGCCTCTCAATTTAGTATCATAGTGCGCAACAAATGGTTCTCCATGAAAATAATTACCTATTCCATGACCTCCATAGTCTCTAACTATTGAGTAACCAGTAGTATCAATATACTGTTGTATTGCCCTACCTATATCACCAAAATATCCATATGGTTTTACTGCATCTATTCCTACATATAATGCTCTTTTAGTTACTTCTATTAAGTTTTCTGCCAGTTTAGTACATTTTCCTACTTTGTACATTCTGCTAGTATCACCATACCATCCATCTAGTATTACTGTAACATCTATATTAATAATATCTCCTGATTTTAGTACATAATTACTTGGAATTCCATGGCATATAACATCGTTTACTGATGTACATATAGATTTTGGAAATCCATTGTAATTTAGAGGAGCTGGTATTGCATGATTATCTATAATAAACTTATGACATAAATCATTTAATTCAAGAGTTGTTACTCCTTCTTTTACATATTCATCTATATAATCTAATACTGACTTTGCTAACTTACAAGCATTCCTCATTCCATTCAGTGATTTTTCATCATTAAATATCTGTATTTTATTTTTCATATAATACAAACAATTGCATTATGTATATCTATAGTTATTATAAAAAATGCGAAGCTCCTAGTAAATTATAAAAAAAGCCCATAAATTTATATAGTAAACTTAATATATCATGTATTATTACAATATATTACAACTGTTTAATTAAATAAAATTTAGTAAAATTAATAATACTACTGATAATATATAAATTCTGCAAAAATTTCTTATTCCAAACTAGATTATTAATCATTTATTAATTATTATTTTGCATTATATAAGTAACATCTTACATACATGTGGGAAACATGAAGTTCAGGATGAAATATAATGAGTTTGTTAGAATATTTCTACATCAAAATGGATTGAGATGTTTTCACATAAAAGAAGATGTTATTGCAAATGAGTATCAGTGTGAGTTTTCAAATACAGCAAAACTAGATATTATTCATAAAATAAAAGTTCCAATTGAATTAATAGTTCATCATAGATCAATGACCTGTAATTCATTGGTAACTAAAGAATTATCGAAAAAAGAAATATTAAACCTAGTGCATAATACCATAGAAAAGAACAATATTAATAATAGTCAATTGAATACTATTTTCTATAATATAGAACGTAATAAAACAAAACATATAATTGTTCACATGTATGAATGTGATTTAGATAAAGAACTATTTAATATATTAAACTTATTAAAAGATAATCCACGTGTTTCAACAACAGTATTTCCAATGTGGGTAACTTCTAATTTTATAAAAATGTATTACAATGATACATATAACTTTTCTACTAACGTTTTTGTTACCGAATATTTGGGATGTTGGAACATAATAGTAGTAAATGATGAACATGTAATTTACAACAGAAGTGGAATATCAACCTCCTTTCAAAAAGATATTGAAATACAAAATACTTTAAATCATATACAAAACATATATAATATTGATATAGAAGATATTATTATTTACGAATTCGGAGAAAACACTATTAATTCGTTGAATATACCATGCAATAATAATATGAAAATAGTTTCAAATTTTGACAGAGAACAAAACAAATGTTCTACAAAAACGCAAAATAATGTAATACGTATTGCTTGTTTTTCAGTACTTGGTATTAATTTATCGTTTCTTTTTCATAATATTTATACTATACATAAATTAATTACACTAAAAACTTCTTATGTAAATTATATAAATAATTGTAATAAACATATTGTTAATGATTTAAGCATGTGGGATAACCTTCATAATATTTACTACTCTTTAAAAGATATAAGTTATTTGAATATGATAAATGATTATATGAAAGAAAACCACATTGATACTCTAAATAATTTACACTTGCAATTGGATGATAATAATAATCTTAGTTGCAGTGTAAATGCTTAAAATAATAAATATAAGTAATTTATTTACAAATAATAAAACATTTATTAAATATTTAATATCAATATTAATATTAATTATTATTAATTTAGTTTTAAGTTTTATAAAAGATAGTACCGAAGACGAAATGATAATAATTAACAACAAATACGATAAAATAAAACAACTCAATAATGATGAATTTGTATTAAACCATTTGTTTGAAGGAGATACGAATAATATTAAGAACTTTATAGATTATGTTACAAAATATTTAATAAATAATCACAGTGAAATAATTAGTATAAAAACAATAGATAATACAAAACTAAATGATATAACAGTAGAAACAATACAATTTGAATTGACATTCATTCATGACAAATTTATATTTGAATTATTAGAATTAATACAGAATTATAGTCCTGGATTTGTTCGAATAACTGATGTTTATATAGAAAAGAATGAAAAATTTAATATAAATCAAAACAATTTAAAAGTAAATATGTTGTGTGTTGTATATACTAAATTAAGTTGAAAATACAACAAAACATATTCAAAAACATTAAATAGACACTGGAATAGTTTTTACCTTTACTATTAGTACTATTGTGTGATAATTGATTGGGTTTACAAGGTATCAAAAATTGTAAAATAAATGTAAAATTTTATTAAAGATATTTGTATAAACTGCAAAGATATTTATATTATTAATGTTAACTAATTTATATCAATTAATACAATATGCTTGTATTATATTGTGTTTTTTATTTACTCCATTGTATTCTCAAAATAAATCATACTTTTTTACAAATGAGCAATCAAATGAAATTTTAAATAAAATAATTAATCCTACAAAATCAAATAAAAAGAAGAAAAAAAGAAAAAGAGTGGAATATAAATTGTCTGGAATATGTTATCTGTCACAACATAGCTGGACAGTATGGATTAATGGTCAAACCTATAATAAAATAGGACAATACACTGACTTTTCAATAGATGAAGTAACCTCTGATAGTGTTACTATAACAACTTTGGATTGCAAAACTATTCATTTGACTGTAAGATGTGATGCCTGTGAAGCAAATACAAATAATATTACTAATATAGAAAACAAACCCATTATGAATAATAATACAACTGTGAGAGATAAAGATAATATTAAAAATAATAATCTTAATAATTTGTCTAGTTCAGTGAATGACAAGGTAGAAAATAATAATGATACCAATATTAATAATACAATAACTACTGATAATAATAAAAGTATAGATAGTAATGTAAATAATACAACAAATAGCAATACTGAGTAAGTTAATATAAATTAGTGATTAACATTATTGTAATTGAAGTATGTATCATTCAAAATAGATAATTATTATTACGTAAAATTAGTATTTATATGAAAAATGCAAATTATAATATGAAATTTAATTGAATGCCATTTTTATTAAATGCATTATAACAAGATAGTGTTTTACAAGATTGCAAACTAGCTGATTACGATTGTGATATCACAGGATATATGCAGAATAAATATATATCATTATTAATTAAAATATGGCAAAAAATATATTATGGAATATGTCAATTTTTTAAATAGTGACTATTTATATCACTAATGGAATTAGATATATGAATATCAAGAGCAATTTGATAAGAATAAAAATAAATATATAGAAAAATTTGTGAATTGTATATCTACTAGTGGTAATTTACAAAAAATATTAGATATCAATTATGAAAATGAATTAAGGTGCTATTTCATTAATATTGGCAAATTTTCATGTGAAAATGGGATAGTAGAAAACATAATATCAAATGAAAAATTATTTGATGAATTTAATAGCATAGTAAATGCAAGATTCAATGAAACATTAGATAAGCAATTATTTGATAAAGTTAAAAAGGAATGTGGTGAGTTTAATGATATATTAAAATATGATATGTCGAAAACAGAAAAGAGTAGAATAAAGGAACATATTGTAGTGACAAAACAATCTGGTATCAATGCTATAAAAAAGAGTATAGCGTATAGTATAAAGGAGTGTATAGAACACATTTATATTAATTAAATTATGCAATTTAATTAAAAAATTACATGATAGTAACAATTATCATAAAATATATAACGATATCAAAAAATTTGTAACAGAACTTATAGATCACATATCTAATGATGGGATTTTAGATACGGAATATAATGAATACACCAGAAATACAAAAATGTATTACCTAATACATATATCAATAATTAATAAACTTAAATACAAAATAACTAGTAATGATATGTTAGATTGTGAGGGCAAAGCAAATAATAGAAGATTGTATAAAATGTGCAATTAGATATTATGTTGTATTAAAACTCTTGAATAAATAGAACGGAAAAATATTGTAAAAGATAATAATAGAGAGCTTTTCGAAATTGTAAAGAAGTGTTTTGAAGATAAACAGAAAGAAAATTAGGAGAAAGAAAAATGAAAATTGTTGAAAAAGAAAGATAATAGATAGTAATT
The DNA here is from genome assembly GCA_017475965.1 of Alphaproteobacteria bacterium. GTDB lineage: Bacteria > Pseudomonadota > Alphaproteobacteria > RUG11792 > RUG11792 > RUG11792. The sequence continues at coordinate 5,221 of JAFVEL010000042.1, forward strand.
AATTAGTATTAGTACTTAAGTGCAATGTATACTTTTTTCTGGTACTTGGTATTTTTTTTATAATATACAGTACTTAAAATACAAGTAATTAATTACTTTCAGCAGACATTATTATACTACGGAATGTTTTGTATTTATCTTTTGACATAGAAGATACTTGTTGTATCATATCACCATATGCTGATCTTTTTGCTAATAATCCACAGCAGTAAATAGAGTAGTATGTAACATTTTTTGCAAGTGGTTTCATATTTTTTAGTGGTAATTTTGCAACGGAACTTGGCAAGTCAAGTATTTGTCCTACGACTCCTCTCAAACTAGTTGGTCCCAGTATAGGCAATACAACATATGGTCCTGTTTTCATTCCCCATTTCTTGAGTGTATCTCCAAAATCTGTATTCTTTTTTTCAAATCCTAGTTTTTCAGCAACATCAGCTACTCCAAAAAATCCAAATAAAGTATTAATCATTAATCTAGCAATAGAATTTGAAGCATTCTTAATATTACCTTGTAATGTATAGTTAATCACTCTTGGGGACTCAAAGAAATTATGTGCAAAATTACCAATTCCTTTCGATATAGTAGATGGTTTTGATTTGTCTTTATTGCTAGGTATTACTTTATCTAATAATGAGTTCATTGTGTCATTAAAATCTGATACTTTTCTATTAAATTTTTCAAATGGATCATATACAGAATCTTCCTCTTCGCTTTCACCATCATCGTCTTCTTCAATTTCTTCTTCGTTATCATCTTCTTCTGTGTCTTCATCTTCCTCGTCATTATCATCTTCGTCATCGTCATCTTCTATGTCTTCATCTTCGTCTGTATCACTATCTTCATCATTCTCTTCTGCATCATTATTGTCATCTTCAGAATTATTCTCTGTTTCTCCAGAATCATTATCGTCATCTTCGTCAATATTTTTATCTTCTGTATTATTATCTTCATTACTATCTTTATCCTTAATATTTTCTTCACTGTTTTCTTCGGAAGTACTATCATTTTTAGATTCATTATCTTGTTTATTTTGAGATTTATCTTTACTTGGTAAGGAATTATCAATATTACTAGAGTAGATATTACTCGATGTATTATAAATTAATACAATAAAAACTAATAATTTTATGAATAATTTTATAAACATTTTTAGTAAATTTAAATATATATATTCATTTATTCTATTATAACAAATTAATTATTAATTTTAATTAAAAAATATGGGAGAAAAAATAAATTGGCTTAATGTTAACTATTTGTTAAATTATATATAGAAACACTATTAACTATAAGTTACATATATGATGAAAAACAAAGTTGGATTAGTAATGGGTATGGCAAATGAATATTCAATTGCATATGGTATTTCCAAATCCTTGATAAATAATGGTGCAAATATTTTATTTACTGCACAATCTGATAGATTTAAGCAAAAAATAACAGATATGGAAGAATTTAAAAATAATAAAGTATTTATATGTGATGTATCAGATGATAATAATATAGAACAATTATTTAGTAGTATAAAGCAAGAATACGGTAGTATCGATTTCATAGTACATTCAATAGCATTTTCTGATAGGAAAGAATTACAAGGGAAATATTATAATACTTCTCGTAGTAATTTTTTGAATGCCATGGATATTTCTTGTTATTCATTAACTAAAGTATGCCAATATGCAAGTAGTGTTATGAATAATGGTGGTAGTATAGTAACTCTAACATACTATGGTTCAGAAAAAACTGTTCCGAACTACAATGTTATGGGAGTTGTAAAGGCGGCTCTGGAATCAAGTGTTAGATATTTGGCATCTGATTTAGGAGAATTCAATATACGAGTAAATGCAGTTTCAGCAGGACCAATTAAAACACTAGCATCCTCTGGAGTTGGAGAATTTTCAAAAGTATTAGATTATGAAAAGAACAGATCTCCACTTCAAAGAAATATTACAAAGGAAGAAGTTGGTAATGTTTGTACATTCTTATTGAGTGAATTTTCTTCTGGTATTACTGGAGAAATAATACATGTAGATTGCGGATGCAATACTGTGGGAATAAAATTTTAAATGCTTGTAAGTAGATAATAGTAATTCTTTTACATTATATGTATTTCTCTAAAAGTATATTGCTTTAAATTATATGTGAAGCCAATTGCTATATAGCACATGATAATTTCAATAGTGAACAAAATGTTTTATATTGTGTGTATTATGTTGGAAAATAGATAAACAAGGATAACATGTTTTACAATATAGGAGTTGTTCGTAAGAATATATCTAATAAGTATTTATATAAATCAAATGAGCAATTAGAAATAGGACAACTAGTTATTATTAATTTTAATAAGAAACAAGTTATAGGAGTAGTACTAGAAATTCTAACAATTATTAATTATAATGGTACTATAAAAGAAATAAATAATATATTATCTTATAACATTTCCAAAGAATACATTAAATTTATAGAATTGTTTTCCAAACATAACTTAATACCATTAGGAACAGCATTACAACTAATAATACCTTTTTCAGTAAATGACTTATCTAAATTACCAAGAAAAATAAAAAGTATACAACCCAGTGAATATAAGAGTGTAATATTAAATACAGAGCAAATAAATGCAGTAGATACTATATGGAATAATATTAATAAGTTTAATACCACTTTATTGCATGGTATTACTGGTTCAGGTAAAACTGAAGTATTTTTAGAAATAGTAAGGAGATTAATTAGTAATGAAGCACAAATATTAATACTAGTGCCAGAAATAGCGTTATCAAATGCCTTAGCACAGTCGATATCTAGTAGATGCAATATAGAAGTATTCATATGGCATAATTCAATTAATATTACTACTAAATTATATATATGGAAAAAAGCATTAAATAATGAACCAATACTAGTCGTTGGAGCAAGATCTGCTTTATTTATTCCATTTAAAAGTCTTCAGTTCATAGTTATTGATGAAGAACATGAAATGACTTTTAAGCAGGTAAACAATCCAATATATCATGCTAGAGATATGGCTGTGTATTTAGCTTATTGTCTGAATATACCAATAGTATTATCATCTGCTACTCCATCAATAGAAAGTTATAAAAATGCATTTGAAGGTAAATATAATTATGTAAAGTTGACATCTAGATTTCATGAAAATGCAAAATTACCAAGTATTATTATAGAGAACATGCAAAAAACATCTAATAAGGAAATATTCAGTCAATATACAATAAATGAAATTAATAATTATTTAAAATTAAAACAACAAGTACTAATATTTGTTAATAGAAGAGGATATGCCCCAAAGAAGATGTGCCCTAAGTGCGGATGGAAAGCATTATGTCCAGCTTGCGAATCATGGTTGTGCTATCATAATATGAATAATAAACTAATATGTCACAGATGTGGATATGAATCAACCAGTATCAATGCGTGTCCAAAATGCTATAATCCATATCTAATAAACATAGGAGTTGGTATAGAAAAAGTATATTCTGAATGCAATAACTTATTTCCTAATTATAATACGATAATGTGTTCAAGTGATAATATGAACACTACCAATAAAATAGAAAATATAATTAAGAAAATAAGTAATCATGAAGTAGATATAATATTAGGAACTCAAATACTTGCTAAGGGACATAATTTCAATAATCTAAATTTAATAGTAATTACCAATATAGATTATATGTTGTATACTGATGATTTCAGAGCTTTAGAACATACATTTCAATTATTAACACAAGTATCTGGAAGAGCAGGTAGAATTTATAATGTAGAACCAAAAGTAATTATACAGTCATATAATCCAGAAGCATTAGAAATATATAAAAATAGTAATCCAGATGAGTTTTACACTAGAGAATTACACAATAGACAAATAACAAATATGCCACCTTATGGACATATTGCTAGTATTGAAATATCCTCTAAATCTGAAGAAAAATCATTAGATTTCGCACAAACTATAATAAATAAACTAGTAAAACTAAATGATATAAAAATAATAGGTCCAATAAAGCCATTAATATACAAATTAAATTATAAATATAGGTATAAAATACTGATAATATCAAAACACCCTTTAATAACCTATATTAAAGATTTTATATCTAAAATCAAGAAACCCAGTAATATAGGATTAATAATTGATTTAAATCCATACGATTTTAGTTAAATAATTTATTTTTTCAATATATTATCAATTCTTTTAAGTAAGGGTTTTAGTTTTATTTCTTTTTCATTTATGTCCTGATTGAAGAATGGATCTAATATTATCTTTTGAGGATTCTGTAAATATTTACTCCAGAATATTTTTGCTTCCTCTTTTGGTAATGTAGTAACTATTTTAGCTATAGCTAATGATACTTGGAAATGCATATAATCAGGACATCCTCTCCATATAGTACTACCTCCCCATTGTGTAAAGCCATTCTTGTAAAAAATTTGTGCTTCCTTTTCTGTTATCATTCCAGGTCTTACTTTGTTTCTATTTAAATAACCATCTTTATTTGTTAATACTTGGTTTTTATCTGGAGCAGGTATTATAATATTTTTATATACATCTATATATGGATTTTGCTTAGTATTAATATCTATCGCAGAAGCATATGCATGTAATGATATACTTTTTTTATTTGTTACTTTTCTAGGATTGTAACAACCAATATTATACAATTTAAAATTATTCTTTTTTAATTCTTTTAATATGTTTTTAATACTATCTTCATATACATCAAGAGTAAGGATGTATAAAATAACATTATATGGTGTAAAAGTATGATTATTCAATTGGTCACAGATATGCTTTAGGTTATTCTTTGATACATTTAAAGTATGTACATTATTATTATCATCTATTGTTATTATAATTAATCTGGATGTATCTATCACTGGTTCAATTTTATCTACATGATTTTCTGTACATGAACATAACAGAAACGACGTAATAATAATACTCAAGAAAGCTTTCCTAGACATATTTATTAGTAATTAATATATTGTTACAGTTAATTATAACACATATATATCGTATAAGATATAAAATTATATTATAAAATCTTAATTATCTATTGCATAAACAATTAATTAATGCTACAATTTTGATTGTAAAAAAATATATGAAGGTAAAAATAATGTTAAAACATTATATATTTATGTTAATTCCAGTAATATTATTTGGAAGTAACACGTATTGTATGGAAGAAAAGAAA
>JAFVEL010000043.1 GCA_017475965.1 Alphaproteobacteria bacterium
GATAATGGTAATGATATAGTGGATAATGAAGGGTTTTGATTAATGATTGAGAATAATGAGAATAAATTGAGCTAATATTTGTTTGATTGTTGTTTTTAATTACAATGCTATCATATAGTGATTGTGGTAGCATTCTATTTTATTTGGTATGTTATTGCATTTTTATATTGTAATAATGTATTTTGTTTGTATTATGTCGGGATTTTTAATATCCAAAAACACAATATTCTTGCATTATATATGACATTATAATAATTATTATTATTGTTGGAATAACTGCTACTACATCATCTATCATTATTCCAAATCCATTTAAAAACATTTTATAGCCGTATTTGTTACAATGTTTATTATAATCATTACAAATACTTTGCACTTTTTGATTGGAATTAATATCAAGTTGTTTAAAATAAGAATCAATTTTTTTAATGGGCCATGGTTTTAAGATATCAAATACTCTAAAAAAAATAAAAGATAACAGAAACACAGTATAACTATATTCAAAAATATTCAATAGTATAGCATTGGACAAGAATATAGCACATGCTTCATCTATTACTATGAATCCAGGATCTTTATTTTCTGGATGTTGATTAACATATTGTTGACTAGTAATTGTTCCTATTACAAATAATAATATAGATGTTACATAAAATAAGACACTATACTTTGGTATTATATAAGATAATGAAGTAGCAGCAAGAGAACCAATTGTTCCAGGCATTCTTTTTGAAAGTAATCCAGTACCACAGAAAGTTACTATAAATATCAATGATTTGTTATATGTTATTTTAAACACAAAATACAATTCTTTTTAATAATAATCAAGTATAATGACATATTACTATAAATAGATATTATTTCCAACATATTTACAATACACTCCTAATTTGAAAATAATCCAGTACAATTTGGTAAATATTATCTTCACACAACATTACATAACACACAATACAAAAATCAATTAATAATATTGTATGGAACATTGTTACTATTGTAATACATTTTACTTTCTTTTCCAACTAGTGCCATTTTTGCTATCTTCCAGTACTATTCCATTTTCACATAGTACATTACGTATTCTGTCAGCTTCTACATAATCCTTATTTTGTTTTGCTTGTTTTCTTAATTCTATTTGCTTTAATATCCATTCTTCGTCCACATTAATTTCATGAAACCATTCATTTGGATTTTTATTCAAAATACCAAGAAATTTTCTGCAAGTATTAACTGCAGTATTTATATTATTATTATTTTTCATTGCAGATGATATATTATGTATTGCTTGAGGAGTATTTAAATCATCTAATAGACTACTTAACATATTTTCATCTACTTCATCAGTATTAGTTATTTCGTTATGCATTATTACTTGATACCACTTATCTAATATGTTCTTAGATTGCTGTAATAACTCAGAACAAAAATTCAGTGGACTTCTATAGTGAGTCATTAGTAATGCTAATCTTATTGTTTCTCCATTAAATTTGTCTAATATACTCCTAACAGTACACACATTTCCTAATGATTTAGACATTTTTTGACAATCAATCATTACATGTCCGTTGTGTATCCAATAATTAGCCATTATTTTCTTATTAGCTGAGTATGATTGAGCAATTTCATTTTCATGATGAGGAAATACAAGGTCACATCCACCACCATGTATATCAAATTTATCTCCTAAATACTTATTTGCCATTGTAGAACATTCTATGTGCCATCCTGGTCTACCTTTTCCCCAGGGACTATCCCATCCTACTGGAAACTCATCATCTACTGGTTTCCACAATACAAAGTCTCCAGGATTCTTTTTATTTTGAGATACTTCTATTCTTGAACCATTTATTAAATCATCTAGTGTTTTATTAGATAACTCTCCATAATTACTATATGAAGTTACATCAAAATACACATGATTATTGGAAATATAACCACTACCAGAATCAATAATTCTTTGTATAAATTCTATAATATCATTAATATGTTCAGTAGCTTTTGGTTCTATATCAACTGATAATACATTTAGTGCATCTGTATCATCATGGTACATCTTAGCTGTTTCCTGTGTTAAGTCATTAATACTAATGTGTTTATTTTTGGCAGCTTTATATATTTTATCATCTACATCAGTTATATTTCTGACATACTTTACATTATTATATAGATATTTTAGTACTCTATACAATACATCAAATACGACTGCTGGTCTTGCATTACCTATGTGAGCCCTATCATATACAGTTGGACCACACACATACATCCCAACATAATCTTTATTAATAGGAATAAAATCCTCTAATTTATTATGTAATGTATTATATAATTTTAATTTATATTGCATTTTATTATATATTTCTAATTATTTACTTTTAGAGACAATTACAAGAGCAGGTCTAAGTAATCTATCTTTTATCATAAATCCCTCTTGCATTACTTGTATTATAGTACCTGGATCCTTATCACTTACAGCTTCGCTCATAGCCTGATGGTAGTTAGGATCAAATTTCTTATTTAGAGATACTATAATTCTAATATTGTAAGAATCAAGTATTTTATCAAGATGTTTTAAAGTCATCTTGACACCTTCAACTATGGCATTGGAATTATCTTTACAATTAGCTAATGCTAAACATAAATTATCTCTTATTGATAAAACATCCTTGGCGAATGCAGTAATACTGAAATTAGATATGTTTACTTTTTCTATTTCGTGTCTCTTTTTTACATTTTGCAATTCAGCCATAGTTCTCAATAACTGATCTTTAATACTAACTACAATTTTATTTAACTCTTCTATTTGAGATTTATATTTATCTTCTTTGGTACTATTTTTTACTTTTTGATTAGATACATTATCCTCTTGATCATTCCCAATGTCATCTTCACTAATTTCATTAGTCTCCATGGATTCAGTTGTTTGCATGTCTTCTGTTTTCTGTTCATATTCTCTTTCTTTTTTATTATTCTTGGTTGTTTCATTATGCATATTTTCCTCATTTAGAAATGTTATTATATATATACTTTAAATGTAACACATATTTACATATAAAACACATACTAATTAATATGGTTATATACTACTTTATTTTTAATAAATAATTACATCGTGATATTGTATTATACAGTATAATACTTTATTTTATAAATTATTTTATTTCATGTAATACCTGTTCGTTATGGGCTTTTTTATTTATTGTCAATCGATTGCCAAATATGAGATTCTAATACTAGGAATAATACTATGAGAATTATATGAAATATTCATCAATTTTAAAAATAGAAAATAATAACAATATGGTATTAGTTGCTCATAATGCCATTCAGGAATTATATCCATTAAATAAGCATGAATTATTAAGAAACATATCACTGCAACCAATAGTATTTAATGATAATAATGATACTAGATACAAATGTATTATAAAAACTAATGATATTCCAGATATTAATTTATTGAAAACTAATACATTATATAATATATATTCAATAATACAATTCAAGTGCCCTGGAAATTCAATTCCTAAAATACCATATGTTTCAGATTCCATACAACACAATGAAGATGGAACTATCTTTAGACCAATACTGCAAATGTACTTAATAGACTTTAGTATACATTGTGAAACTTCTGGTAATAACAAATTAATGATGGAGTTTGTATCATGATAATAAATATACTAAGAAAATGTAAATATTATGATACAAATTTTTATAAAAAACAACCTAACACCATGGTAGTATATAGTAAATTTATATTACACAAAACATTACATAAATTGCATGTTATAATACATTAACATTATCTAATTTGTAAAATGTTTTATATATATTACAATACTAATTAGTAAGATAATGTACCAAATAAAATGCAAACTAGATTAAATAAGGCAATGTCAATGCTAGGCATATGTTCTAGAAGGGATGCTGATAAGTATATATCTAATAAATCAGTGTATGTAAACAATATCCTAATAACTAATTTAGGAGCGAAGGTAAGTAATGGAGATGTTATTACAGTAAATGGAATTAAATATGAATTTACAGATAAATTCAAAACTAGAGTTTGGATGTATAATAAACCATCTGGATTAGTTACTACTCATAAAGATGAGAAAAATCGTGCTACTATATTTGATAGCATTAGTGACACAATATGTCAAAGAGTAATATCAGTTGGAAGATTAGATTTAAACTCAGAAGGATTATTATTATTAACAAATGATGGTGAATTTTCAAGATATGCAGAATCTCCATCTACTGGATGGGAAAGACATTATAAAGTGAGATTCTTTGGTAATATAAATAATGATATTGTGTCTCAAATAAGCAATGGTATTACGATAGATGGTATAAAATATTCACCAATCAAAATTATTAATGTTAGTAATAATAAAGGAATGAACAAATGGTGTACTTGTATATTAAACGAAGGCAAAAATAGAGAAATAAGAAAAATATTTAATTGTTTCGGATTGCAAGTAAACAAATTAATCAGAATAAAATATGGACCATATGAATTAGGAAATTTAAAAACTGGAGAGGTTGTTGAAGTAAACGATAGAAGATAATTTTTTGGAATGAAAATTATGCAGATACATATATTATACAGGAAATGGAAATGAAATAAATTCTAATAATGATTATATAGCTACAATCTCAATGGATTAATTATTTATTTGACATGGGTGAATATAAGTAAGAAGATTGGAACAAATTAAAATCTCATGAAAAAGAATTAAAGAAAATAACTAAAATAACTGACACAGTGTCAGAGCAATATTCAAAATTGAAAATATACCTAAACGAAAACTGTGCAATAGTTAATGGTACATTACGAGTATTAGATGGTAAAATTGATTTTTATCAAGAAGATTATCATAATAATATACAATTAATTGCTGCAAAACAGAAACATTTTGATTATTTCAAAACATTGCACTATTTAGATAACGCATTTACACAAATTCAAAAGCTATATTCCAATTTGTGTTCTCTGAATAGAGAACAGTCTCGCCTAACAAACTCATTCATAGCTGAACAGCTTGAAGTTACTAAAAAGCTATCTAATAAAATTAGTTATGCAGAAGCATCAACAAATAAAAACCCAGAAGTATTAAAAAATTTAAAGAAAGATTTGTCAAGTGTTGATAATGGAACCATACTGAATGCAATACATTCTCACACGACAAACTTATTTGAACAGTATGAATTGGCTCAAAAACTATTTCACGAAATTATGAGTAAAGAAGAATTACTAAAAGACAAAAAATCATTATTAGATTCTAAGAAGGATTTGTTACGTTATTATCAAGCAAAAATTGCACCTTTAAGGGAGCAAGTTAACAAATGTTACTTTGATTTGCGGATTGTTTGCAACTAGTTGCATTGAGGTGTCAATTCATTGATAATTTAATTGAACACGATAATCACGTTGCTTAATTATTATCACCTGAGATTAAACAAAAAAACACAAGACTTAATATATACCATATTATAAATGGATAACCTGGAATTTTCACAAAATATTTTGTATTTAGTACCACCTCTATATCACATTATTAAGGTGGTACTTGTAAAATTGTTAATATAAAATATTATAATTAATACATTCCACCCATACCAGGATTTGGCATTACTGGTTCTTTTTTATCCTCTGGGTCTTCAGCAATTATACATTCAGTTGTTAAAAACAATCCTGCAATTGATTTAGCTGCTTGTAAAGCTGTTACTACTACTTTTGTAGGATCTATAATACCAGATTCCATCATATCTACGTATTGTCCAGTAGCTGCATTATATCCATAATTAATGTCATTGTTTTCTAATATTTTAGAAACCACTACAGCTCCATCTTCTCCAGCATTACATGCTATTTTCTTGGCTGGTGATTGAATTGCATGCTTTATTATATTAATACCAGTCTTCTGATCCTCATTTGCTGCTTTTAATTTATCTAACTCAGACATGGAACGTAATAATGCTACTCCACCACCTGGCAAAATACCTTCTTCTATAGCTGCTTTTGTAGCATGCAAAGCATCGTCAACTCTATCTTTTCTTTCTTTGACTTCTACTTCAGTAGCTCCACCTACTCTTATTACAGCTACACCACCAGATAATTTTGCCAATCTCTCTTGTAGTTTTTCTTTATCATATTCAGATGTGGTATCTTTTATTTGTGCTCTTATTTGTTCACATCTATCTTTTATTTGTTTTGTATCACCAGAACCTTCAACTATAGTTGTTTCATCTTTAGTAATTCTTACTCTTTTTGTGGTTCCTAACATATTGAGAGTTACATTTTCTAATTTTATACCAATATCTTCAGATATTAGTGTTCCACCTGTTAATATTGCTATATCTTCTAACATTGCTTTACGTCTATCACCAAATCCAGGAGCTTTAACTGCTGCCACTTTTAATCCACCACGAAGTTTATTTACTACTAGTGTTGCTAATGCTTCTCCTTCAACATCTTCAGCAATAATCAATAATGGTCTACCAGACTGTACTACAGCTTCTAATAAGTGCATTATAGGTTGCAATCCAGATAATTTTTTATCATATAAGAATACATATGGATTATCCAATTCAGCAATCATTTTTTCTGAATTAGTTACGAAGTATGGAGAAATGTATCCTCTATCAAATTGCATTCCTTCAACTACATCTAATTCAGTTTTAAATGATTTGGCTTCCTCTATAGTAATTACTCCTTCTTTACCTACTTTTTCGAAAGCGTTGGCAAGTAAATTACCTATCTCTGTGTCACCATTGGCAGAAATAGAACCAACTTGGGCTATTTCATTATTTGTAGATATTTTCTTAGATTGCTTATTAAGAAATTTTACTATTGTATCAACAGATAAATTAATACCTTTTAATAAATCCATTGGATTAGCACCAGCTGTTACTGATTTTATACCTTTTTTTATTATAGCTTGAGCTAGTACTGTTGATGTTGTTGTTCCATCTCCAGCTAAATCCGATGTTTTATTAGCTACTTCTTTAATCATAGCAGCTCCTAAATTTTCTAACTTGTCTTTTAATTCTATTTCCTTAGCTACACTAACACCATCTTTAGTAATGTGTGGAGCACCGTAGGATTTCTCAATTAATACATTTCTTCCTTTAGGCCCTAACGTTACTTTTACTGCATTTGCTAAAGTATTGACTCCATTTAAAATCTTATTTCTTGCTTCTTCACTAAACTTTATCATTTTTGCTGTCATAATTATTCCTCCTTATTCAAAAATTCCAATAATATCAGATTCCTTAATTACTAAGTAATCTTTATTTTCAATTTTTACTTCATTACCAGCCCACTTGCCAAATAATACAATATCACCTGGTTTTACTGTCATTGGAACTACTTGTCCACATTCATTTCTAGCCCCATTTCCAACTGCAATTACCTTTCCTTGCACTGGTTTTTCCTTAGCTGTATCTGGAATTATTAAACCACTAGCAGTTTTTTCTTCTGCTTCTACTCTTTCAATTAAAACCTTATCAAATAAAGGTTTAAAAGCAATACTCATCTTTTGCTCCTTCCAATAATTAAAGCTATTATGAGTTCAATGTTCTCATAATTAGCACTATACCCTTCTGAGTGCTAGTATATGATAATGTTAAAAATTCGTCAAGACCAAAGCCCATAATTTACTAAAAATTAATAGCCATGCAAAAACATTACAATACCATTACAATATAAGTAAACCAGTGTTTCGATGTAATATATTGCCAATAGAATTTTTTTAAATACAAAATACAAATTGGCTTAAAAATAAGTAATTACCTAATAGTAATTACCTATAATGATGATTGTTGAAAATATTTCTTGAATAATTATTACAATCCAATTTGTGAATCTATTTGGATCGACTGAACAGCATTCGTTCATATAAATTACATTGCACATTTTGTAACTGCTCTAGTATACTATGGTAGGATTTAAATTTTTGGTAATACTTATCTTCATATTCTGTTTTATAGTTATTATATATTTGTACAATTCCGTCATTAATATTTTTTATATTATCAATAATTTCATTACAATTAGCTACTGCATTATCTAATTGTTGTTTATTAGCTATTTTATTTTTAATTTGTTCCATATATTTATTTTTGGTTTCACCATACTGGTTTAATAATGTGGATAATCTATTTCTGATTTCATTACAGTCTGTTATTCTTTTTTCTTGATCATCAATGTCTATATTCACATCATACCAATATTTTTTTATATTATTAATTTCTAAGAATTTTTGCTGCTGATTATCTATGTTGTTTTTTATTACTCCTAATTCTTGTGCACCTACTTTTTCTAAGTTACTAATTGCTACATTAATTTTATTTCGTCTGTTTATTATATTATATTTTTGTGTAGATATTTCATTTATTTTTGATTTATTTTCACTGATTAATGATTCATTATGACATTTTTGTTTACTAGCTTTTAATTGAATTAAATTAACATCTTCTAGGACTTTTATACAATTACTGTACAAACTAATGTTGTTATCTCGTCTTTCTATGAATCTCTCTGCCCGTGATTCCCCCCGTTGTGCATCTAGGTATTGTGTAATTTTGTTAGTGTTTTCTGATATTACTTGGTTTAAATATTTTAATTCTTCTAAACATTTTTCAAATACTTTTTTACCATATGGATCATCATTATTTTCTTGAGCTTGATTATTTACATTATTGTTTTGATTATTATTTATATTTCTATTCTGTTGCACATTATTTTGCTGCATGTTGTGTTGATTTTGTGGAAATACACGACCATTATTATTATTGTGTTGTTGGAGAACTAAACCATTTTGTATATTATCTAGCTTTTCTCGATAAGAAGTTGAACTTTGTCTAGTAATAGTTCCAGCCCAATCACTGCAAAATGAAGGAACATTAGATACTAATATTGCACATGCAATTATTGTTACGTTTTTATTCAACATAAAAATCCTTAAAAATTAATTAACTTTACACAATGATTTTAATATAAAACAAAGGAACATTCAATATATTATTTTAAATTTAACCTATATATAATAAAAATAA
>JAFVEL010000044.1 GCA_017475965.1 Alphaproteobacteria bacterium
AGTTTAATATCTTTATGGATAATGGTAATCCAATCACATAAATGATGTAACAATATTAAACACAGTTCTTGACAATAATAATATTGATAGTAATTCAAGTAATACGACACAAAAGGAAGATCCAAATAGTAAAGCTAGTAGATTAGACATAGAAGCTATTACTGATACTGGTACTATTGTAAATGTTGAGATACTGGTGATTTAGATAGTAGATCACATATGCAGCACAGTTAATTGCACAACATACCAAGAAAGGATTCAGTTATAATGGTATATGGGTAGTAAGAGACAAAATAACACATGGTACTATGGCAAATAGAAATTATCCAATAGAAGAAGCATCAGTGTATTTAGAGCCAAATGTGTTGGGAGGGCAATATGAACAATTAACAGACAAGATGAAAATAATATTCGTACATTTATTTGTTTTCAAGAATGAAGCACTATAAAAAACAGTAGATGTAGTGATACAGAATTGGGTGAACTTTTTAATGAATGAACAAAGTGAAATAGAGAGTAAAGATAAAGGAATAAATGGAGCCCAATATTTATTGATGAAGTTATCAAGTAATAATGAAGTAAAAGAGATAATAAGAGCGAGAGAGAAATATGCATTATATCGAGCAAAGCGAGATAAGATATTGCTTCGTAAGAAGTAATAAGATAGATAAATGAAGAATACTACGTCGCAAAACGAAGTAGCAAATTGATTCTGAAAAAATCAATGGAGATACAGAAACAAAAATTAAAATTAGAAGTAAATACATTGTTATTACATTATTTCAGAGATATAATGCATATTGATGAAGAATTCCAACAAAAAGAGTTTATTACTAATGTTATCGGTATTATATACAATGTTATTCTGATAGATCGTCTGGATCCATCAACACAATATTGTTTAGATAAACTTAGTAAGTATGGATTAAAAACAATAGAAAAATTAGTAGAGATATTAGATGAAAACGAGAAAGAAGAGTTAATAAAAAAGATTATAAAGTATGTCAAAATAGAACAAAGTATCTTTAAGCTAAAGGATGCAAATAAATATTTAATATAAATATACCAATAACAAAGATATATGTTTATGTACAACTGTTGGAAATGTTATATTCCCACAATTGAGCAATTATACAATAATTATTAATATAGTATTCACAGGACAAATAGTAATAATCTCATAATTACTAGTAATACTTGTTTAGTATTTTATTGTAATAATAAAATATTTTATATTGCATAATAGTTTAAAAGATGTTTTGATTGCCACACTTAATTTAGTAAACATTAAATAACATAATTTTTATTTTATCTCTTCACATATTTCTTATACTATCATATAATAACAACATACATTATCAATAATAATGCTAATAATATATGTCAGGGAATAATAAAATTCCACCAGTTATTAAAGCTGTTGGATTAACGTCATTCTTTATCAATACTTCAACGTTAATAATATTTAGCTTTTTTGCAATATATCTTAAGGACGTATTGCATATTAATTTATCTAAACTAGTATTTTTAGACGGTGCTGTTGAATCCATATCGTACTTAATGAAAGTATTCTCAGGATATTTAAGTGATTTAATATGTAATAGGAAAATATTATTTCTAGCAGGTTCAGTATTATTATTAATAGCAAAACCATTGGAAGCAACTTGTACTAAATTTGTACCATTGTTTTTAGCAAAAGCAATGGAGCGACTAGGAAATGGATTGCAATCAACACCAAGAGATGCAATTGTGTGCGATTGGTCAACAAAAGAAAATAAAAATATATGTTTTGGATTTAGACAGTCTATGGCATCTTTGGGATCATTAGTAGGTGCATTATCAGCATCTGCATTATTTTATTATTTTCAAGATTTTCAGAAGGTCTTTTGGTGTTCTTGTATTCCAGCTGTAATATCAGTTTTTATTGTAATATTTTTTGTAAAAAATAAAATACAAACCAATACTAATCAAGTAATAGATAATACATCAGACAATAAAAAATCAAATAAAATAAAATTAAAAGATATTAAAAATTTAAGTAAAGAATATTGGATATTATTATCAGTTGCTGGCTTGTATAATGTTGCCAAAATAACAGACTCAATGTCACTAATATATGTAACATATGTTTGGAAACTGAATTTATATTTAGTACCATTGTTTTTTGCTATATTTCACATAGGAGCCAGTGTTGCTGCCTATTCAGCTGGAGTAATTGCAAATAAACTTAAAAGAATAGAAACAATATTCATAGCAGGAATAGTTATATTTATAACTGCAGATATATTATTTATATTTTGTGAAAATAATTTATTTATAACAATACTGGCAATGTTTTGTTTGGGAGCATATTCTGGAATAGCTAATAGTACATTTCCAGCTCAGATTAGTGGATTAGTGCCAGATAATCTAAGAGGAACTGGATTAGGTATTTATAATTTAGCTTGTGCTTTATCATTATTATGTGGAGGAACACTATTAGGATTTATAGCTGAGAAATCGCAAATAAAAGCATCATTTTATACTAGTGCATGTATAGCAGGTATGGCTTTGATTTTCCTAATTCTTTACAGACGCTTAAAACATAATAATTAATAATATACTAAGTAAGTTGAAATAATACCTACTACTTACAAATAAATTTGATATTTGTTTATACAATTAATGCGTTGTATTATCAATAACTGATGCATTTTGAGTTACTTAAATATTAAGTATGTATTATTTAATGGTAAATTTAGTATACACGAATATTTCGTAACAACCTTTAAATTATATTGGATAAAAAATATTATTAATAAAAATTAATGATTGTATGATAATATCAATATAAACAAGTGTCTTTATGATTCTATTTATCACATTAATAATTTATCATAATAACAAGTGATATATTGTTTTTTTTGCTTAGTAAAATTTAGTACTATGAATTATCTGTTTTTGTTATATTATTGTATAGACAGTTAATAATTGTTTTGTTGTAATTTAGATCCATATTTGATGAACAGTGCATTGTGTTGTATAATTAGTAATATAAGTTATTATAATTAATTAGATATTTTTTTCGAGGAGAAAATGAAAAATATTCATCCAGATTATCACGAGATTACAGTAAAATTAACCAATGGAAAGACTTTTAAAACTCGTTCAACATACGGACAGCAAGGTAGTGTAATATCATTAGATATTGATCCATTTTCTCATCCAGTGTGGACAGGAGAAGGTCAAAAGTTAGTTGATACTGGTGGACAAATTAGTAAATTTACACGAAGATTTAAGGGATTTGCAAATAATATAAAGTAGTTCTACTCAATATTATCAAATATTTACACACAGTACTTAGTAATGGTTTTGTGTAAACCGTTACTTGTTTTGTTTGTAGTTTATAATCATTATTTAGTTTCTTTTACAACATGATAGTTTCTGTAGTTTAAAAATATAGAACGCATTATATTTTATGATTAACTAATTATTAGTATTTGAGATCTTTTATTATATATATGATATTATCTGGATAATATAATTAAAAATTATTTAACATTTTTGTAATTTTAATATTGACTAAATTTTTAATAATATTTATCATACAAGTGAGGGGTTACTAATCGTTAACTAATTATGTCACAGTTAATGAAATCGTTAATATTTTCCTTATTTATATGTGGAATAAATATTAATAGTTGTTACAGTATGGATAATATCAATACCATACAGGAAGAAAATACATTAAATAATATTACTGATAATAATTTGGTAAACATACCAGTTATTGATTACAACAGTAGTAATTTACCAACAATGGAGCAATATTTCAAGTATAAAAATGTACTTCCAATACAAATAAATAATAAAAATAAAATGCAAGAATGTTTTAAATATCTGCATGACTATCAATTTCACGATGGAGCATGTATCAGTAATCTTTTAAAGTTAATATACGATTTTGCAAATGTTATATCTTCTGGATACTACACTTATTTTGGCGATATGTATTATAGTATTGATGATTATTGGGAAATTAACAATATTTATTTATCAAAGAATCAAAAGGATCGTATTGATGAGTATACTGCACCAAAGGAAACTACAGATCACAGAACTATGGAATTTAAGAAAATACCAATAGATCTCGATAAATTAAATACAATACTAAATCCAATAATTGAATTACAAAAACAACTTTATCCGACTAAGTATAGTAATATTAACTGTAATTTCACAAATAATATGAAGAAGAATTCAAATGTACTGGATTTATTTTATGTAACATCTAATAAATTAATCGAATTGTCACAAGATGTAATTTGTGCAATGCACGATAAAATAATCAATAGAAAAGATACAAATAAAGTAAATATAAAGCAAGAAATAATAGATCCATTATTTGCAACTTTAAATTCAATTAGTGAAACACTACAACAAGTAATTAATGAGGAAATTAACTTAAAATTACAAAATGGTTCTAATCCAAATATGAAAGAAATAAAGAAAACATATAAACCATTACAACACTTCATGAAAACACTGCAAGTAACAAAAGATATACAGTATATAAAAAAGTCGTATTTAGATACATATGTTGTATATTCTACATATCATAATTCATTACTAAATAAAAATATATTAAATATAGAGCAAAAAATACGTGAAATAATAAAAAATAATAATAAATTATTTAATGAGCATGCTGAAAGTATTGGTGATAATCCAAAAGATTATTTTGGATCCAAATTATTTCGTGATATTAATGATGATTTTATAAGAGTACATTTCGAGCATCAAGATTCAATAAAAAAGAAAATATGTAATTTACAAGACATAACAAATGAACAAATAATAGAATCAACTAATAAATATTTAAGTAAAATATTTACTACTATCAATACAAGCATAACACAATGTTCAAATTTGTTTTCAAAAAAGGAAAACAACAATGTAGACAAGTATAAAGATGAAATAACAAAATTAAAAGATGATATAAATAAAGCTAGTACTGAATACAATAAAATTCCTAATGAGGATTATTTAAGTAATATACAAGAAGTACTAAATAGTTATAAGTAATTCAATAATATAGGATGTAATAAAAATACATCCTAGTTTCACTATATTATATTATAGCATTATACAGTGTCCAAATCTTCATCATCAAGATTTAGTTGTGTAGTATCATATATTGCACTCTTGCTTAACCAATCATTATCATCATTTTGCTTGACACCATTTAATGGATTGTTATATTCTTCGTTATAACTTGTATTTAATTCATCATTTTCCCAATATTTATCATTATCGATTTTATTATCAGCAGATTTGTTATCATTGATTTCAATATCATTAATTGCATTATCACCAATTACATTTTGCTTTTTATCGTATAATGATGTTTTATTATTTAAAAATTCTTTAGCAATTGCTAATACTCGATCTTTTGTATTTACAGACGAGTCATATAAATACTCTAATACATGAGTATTATATTTTCTATGATATTCATTTCGTATTTTATCTGCCAACTTATATGCATTTTGTCCTGCAACCTTATTAAATTTCTTGGTGGCTGCTTCCAGAGCAGGAGTTATTGACATATCTATTCCGATTACAAGTTCCCAAATTAACTCTAGTTTAAATTCATCACCTTTTAAATCTAATAAATACTTGTAATTGTCATATTTATCAATTTTGTCTGAAATAAATTGCCTATCCATGTCATAGAACATATCATCACTAGAATAGCTGTATCCGTAATTACTGCACATAATAGCACAACCCAATGTACTAATTAAAAATTTTGAGGTATTATTCATTTTATACCGTGTAAATAAACCAACTATATACATATTATTACAGCATTAGTTAAATATTCGTTAATATATAAAAAGTTTTACATTAATTCAACACAATTTTGGTAATAAATTTATTGTATTACAATAAACTAAATGGAATATTGACAGTATTTTATTATATATAACTACTATATTTTGATTAATCGATATATTATTAATATAATAGTAGGTAATAATTATTATATATTAAATTTGCTATTATTAGTAATTTTTCGCAACCGATAAAATATACATTGTTTCATATTTTAGTTATACACTATTTAATTTTATGATTTTTATTAGTAATATTATATTATACACTGATACAAAACTATATATATTTTTATATTAGTTTATTATGAATTTAAAATAGTTGTATAATTTATTTTGTTCTAAACAACTTACTAATATATAATATTAGATTAAAAATACAATTACATTACCGTCAATAAATATTACTTTAATTGCTTATTATGTATTAGTAATAATTTATATTATATTGTTTTATGTGTTTTTAACATAATTGATTTAAAACTAATAACTATATTGCAAGTAAAGTTACTTATTTGTTATGCATTGACAAAAATTTTATATTATATTTTTTATTCAACAAAATATATAGATTCCAACACCCTTGATTTAAAATTACAATTATGTTATAATGAAATCGGTTAGGTGTTGGGCATTGGCAGTAATGTTTTATGGAATTGGTCAGGATAGAAATATAGCAGCCAACATGATTCATTCTGGGTTTTGCTTATATTACATCTAGCCATAATAATGACAAGATGCATGATAATAGGAATATTAGTTGGGAAGATTATAAAAAATTTGTTGTTCCGAATAAAAACAATAAATTGTTTGAAAAGAAATTAGATAGTCCGAAAATTATTACTAATCCTGAAAATACTAGATTAATAAAAAATCAAGAGTTTCTGAGTAATTTAGAAAATAAAAACTATAATATAAGCGTTGCTAATAGGAAAACACAAAAACATTTTAGGAGTGAATCAAGCATTGATTTACATTATATTAATACTGATCTTAATACTGTTTTAGAAACTTTTTTCTCCAAGTGCATATTATATGGTTTTCGTTATGTTACGATCATAACAGGTAAAGGTAAAGGAATATTGAAAAATTCAGTAATTCTGTGGTTAAAACACAATAGTCAATTTGTTAGTGAATATTTTGAGATACAAGATAGTAGACACGAATGTGGTGCATTGGGAATACATTTGAGAGCATTAAAGAAAATAAGATAATTTTCAAATCTAAATATTTTTCTAGATATAATAACACACAATTATTTTTTTATAATTTTTAGTTCCTAATTTTATATTAACAATACAATGCACCATTAAGTATTTTGCTGGGTGTCGTAATTTATTTCTTAGTATGTCCAATGAATAATAAAATTGCTTATAGAAATAAATCAACTGCTGTAGGTATTATGAAGCATAAAAGTATTATATTCTAATTTATTGCTATAAAACTAGTTGTTACTATAATTTTCTTATAATTTTTATATTGCTGGTAACAAAATAGCTGTAGTATTATTGGTGTCCACCAAAGTTGCTAATAAAACTAGTGTAAAAAATGGTATTACAAATAATGAAGTACTTAATATGCAAAATACATAAGTAAATGGATACACCTTATATATTACTAATGAGTATATTGTACGAAATATATTTAATAATAGTTAATTTATTATATTGGCATTTATAGTTATCTACAATAATATGTATTAAAATGTGTACAATATTATAAAATAATTTACTATGAATAATGTTATGTTTGCAATTCTATGTATTGCAAAAAAGTTCATTTATCATATTGCTAGTTACTCTTACTACTACATTATTAAATGATGGTTTTTTATTATTTAATAAACAATTTATTTAATTATTATGCAAAATGTAATATACCATTATAACTCATCATTAGCTTGTATGATAATAATTGATATATAAAAATTTGTGTATAAACTAATATTAATAACATACATGACATCTACATAAAAAATAATAAATTTACATTAACTATGATATTGGTATTACTAATATTATACTTTAATTTTTATTTTTTCATTTTGATTTAGTAGAAAATTCATATGTAGTTTTTTTACAGTACTAATTATCGCTTCAACAGTAATATAAATACATTAAATCTAACCAATTTCTTACGGGTAAATATTGTCAGAAAGAACAAATTTTAATGAGTTTGTACATATAAGTTATTAATTTAATATCTACTTAATAGTTTTTAGAGAAAATTAAGAATATAAACTTTGTTCTATTACTTTTGTTAATATTTCTATATAATTAGATATTTTTACTTCTTATCATTTTTTATAGAGGTTTTTGGTTGTAATCCTTGAATTATTACATTGTCAGGAATTCGTAAATCTATTGATACAACTGAATTTTGTATATTATGTTGTTTTAATAATTTCACAAGTGTATTCAGTGATTTAGTAATGAATTCTGAATTATAAGATGGTAGTTTTACAGTTATTTTATTATTCAATACTATATTCCATCGTCTCTGTCGAACATACATTATTGAATGTATTTCTTTTTTGATTCTTGGATACTTATCCAATATTTGTAATAATTTGAATACATGATGATTGGCATCAGCACCAGATACTAATGGTAAATTTGGATTTGTTGTTACATCTTCTATAAATTTTCCTTCTTTGTCAATTAAAGTGTAACTTTTATTATGGTAATATATAGCTATAGGAACTCTTTCTTTTACAATTATTTTGATTATGTTTGGAAGTATTTTATGGACACTAACATCTTTAATCCAGCCGATATTCATTAAGTTATTCAATATTTTTGTGGTAGATAATTTAAAAATGCTATCTCCAATTTTGACTCCTAAATTTGCTTTTATTAATTTTTCAACTTTAGGAGATGCGCCAATTACTATTAATGTTTTTATGTGAGCACCTGTCATGTCAACTATTTTATTAGATAACACATTGCAATATTGAACAATATCATTTTTATATACAAAACCAGTAATTAATAGTACTGGTATTAATATTAATAATATATGATTGAAAACACTCCGTATTGATTTTCTTCGTTTGTATTGTAACACAATTAATTATTACCTTTTAACATTTCAACTTGATTAAATTTTATTAGTTGATCGATAATTTCATCTAATGCAGAACCATCCATTATTCTATCTATCTTATACAATGTTAAATTTATTCGATGGTCTGAAACTCTACCTTGTGGAAAATTATAAGTTCTAATGCGTTCTGACCTATCTCCTGAACCAACTTGATTTTTTCGATCTTGAGATCTTTGCATCTCTCTTTCTTGCCTCTCATGTTCATATATTCTAGATCTAAGAATTTTCATTGCTTTTTCTCTATTTTTGTGTTGAGAACGCTCATCTTGAACTGCTACTACTGTACCAGTAGGTATATGAGTAATTCTAACTGCACTATCTGTTTTATTAACATGTTGTCCACCAGCTCCAGAAGACCTATATGTATCAACTTGCAAATCCTTTTCATCTATTTTGATATCAAATTCTTCAACTTCTGGCAATACAGCAACAGTGGCCGCAGATGTGTGAATGCGTCCAGATGCCTCAGTTTCAGGCACTCTCTGTACTCTATGTACTCCAGACTCATATTTTAATCTTGCAAATACTCCTTTGCCTGATATACTAACACTAGCTTCTTTTATAGCTCCTATATCTCCCTCATGAAAATCAAGTATTTCAAATTTCCACTTATGCAGTGCAGCATACATTTCATACATTTTAAATAAATCAGCCGCAAACAATCCAGCTTCATCACCACCAGTGCCAGCTCGTATTTCAAGTATTGCTCCCTTATCATCATCTATATCTTTTGGTAATAGTAAGACTTTTATTTTGTACTCTATATCTTGTATTTCATTTTTTAAATTCAAATATTCTTCTTCTGCAATCGATTTTATTTCATTATCATCTGAATTATCTATTAATTCCTGTAAATCATTTAATTCTTTCTCTTTACTAAAAAATAATTGTATAATACTAGCTAATTCATTGAGATTAGAAAATTCTTTTGATAGAGATATACTTTCAGTTTGATCAAAATTGGTACTATTATTAAGTTTTTCTTTTACTACTTCAAATCTTTCTAAAATTGAATATAATCTATCTCTAAATATATCCATATTATTTTGATACATATATACAATATATATTTTATTATAACATTCATTTCATGCTTTTAAAAACATATTACAATTAGAACTATTTAATGGTAATCTAAATTAATACTGCCATTTGGTAATAATAGTAGTAATATAATTATGTTGTTATAATGTTCATGGGTATTTTAATATTAAGACTAACTCTTGCATTTAGAGATGTTTTCTAATAATAAAGGTCACTAAATTTTACACTTTGGTATAATTTACATGTGATGTTGTAATAATATACAATATTGTGATTTTATTTAATGTGTTCAAATATGTGTTTTATAGAACATTATTGTATAATGTATTTTACAGTATTGTATTCATTATTGGATTAATCTGTCTTTGTACATTATTAGATCTTTGTAATATTAATATCAGTGAAAATAATATGCATCCAATTTCCATTTGCAGCATTTTAAGTGTTGTATCTTAATAAATTAATATTAAGCAGAATATTATTTGAAGAATAAAAACACGTAAAAATAGAAACCAATATAACATCCATTAGTAATAAATTGGTAATGTTATATAGTATCTATCACATTGTGTATAATAAGTTTTATAGAAAAAATTAAACTGGTAATTGATATATCGAGCAATAATATTACACTATTTTTAATAGTAACTATTATTAAAATAATTATGTTTTACTTTTCACATAATTTATTTTTAAAAAAGTACATAAACACTAATGGAAGTAAATGAGATTATATCAAGCACTAAATAAAATAAATATGTTATTTTAATAACACAAAACAACTAATTTTGTTACAGCTGATGTATCAATTAATTGTCCTGGAAAATAATATACTAATTGTTTTTTTTAATTTTCCATCCAATTTATCAAATCTAGGAGAACTTTAGATTTTTTGTTGTTTTACATTACAGTATTGACATAGCATAACAAAATATGTAATTTATATATTAGTGAATGTTAACTAATAGTAAAAACAAAATAACAATGTTATATATTCCTTCAATGAAGTGCATTCATATTTAACAAGTAAAAAATGTATTTCTCGATTATTTCACTATATATCATAATATAGAAAATCATAATTATTTATAATAATTTGATTATGAGAATTGCAAAATGCTTATATATATTTCCATATTTACTTATCAGCTACTGGTTTTTTATTCCATAATGTACATAGTAAAATCCCACCACATATTGCAGATATTATTGTTAATAGTACTACTGCATTCCATCCATAATAATATGCCAAATAACCATTGCCAATGCCTGCCACTGCAGTTCCAATATAACATAAAGTTCCAGTAAACCCATTTGCTGAAGCTGCAATTTTTTTATTAACGAAATCAGTTGCTGAAACACTAACTAATATTACAGTAGCAGATATTAAAAATCCTATTATTAACATACAAATAGAACTCAGTATATCTGATTCTTTTGGAATAAATCTAAATATTATATTAGTTAATGCCAATAAAAACATGCTAATAGCTCCAACTGGTGCTCTCCTTCCATTAAATAATTTATCAGACACATATCCAGCTGCAAGAGCTCCAACTATTCCAGATATTTCAAATAACGCCATTTGGTATCCTATTCCAACATTTGAACTATTTCTATATTCCATTAACAAAGTTGGTCCCCAATTCAAGAAAGTCATTCTATTAATGTATACAAATAACGCTGCAAATGACACACACAATACATTCTTGTTTTTTATGACTAATATTATTGTCTCTAATAACGATAATTTTTCAAGTTTGTTATGAGTATTATTGGTATCATCTTCATTATTATTACCAGATAATTTTTCAATTGGTGGAAATCCTAGTGTTTCTGGAGTGTCATTCAATCTATTAAATATTATTACAGATAATAATATAGAAATAATACCTGGTAAATAAAAGATTGCTTTCCATCCGTAGTGTATTAATACTACTGGGAAATAGAACGTGATCATAGCACTACTTATGTGAGATGCCATTGTCCAAATAGACCATACTCTTCCCATTTCAGTTACACTATACCAATGTTTCATAAGTTTTACACATGGGGGAGCTCCCATAGCTTGCACTACTTGATTTAATGCATATAATATAGCAAGTGCTGGAAATAATGATGTAATACCAATTAATACATTTAGAATACCAGATATTAATAATCCAATTGCCATTACATATCTTGCGCTATACTTATCTCCTAACAGTCCAAACAGGAATTTACCAAATCCATATAGTAATCCGCCAATTGACATTAGTAATCCTATATCAATTTTATTTACATTTAATTCTGTACAAATAAATGGTATAGCTAAGGCAAAATTTTGTCTAACCAAGTAAAACGTTCCATATCCAATCATAATTGAATATAAAGTTCTTCTTCTCCAATATCTAAATCGTTTATTATTTTTTACATTATTGCTCTTCATTATACATGATTGCTTAACACACTATTTATTAATTTTAACATTGAAAATAATATAATAAAATATTATGATATTGTTTCATATATTATATAAAATATATTTAAGAATTTTTATATTGCAAGTATTTTTTAAGATATGTTGTTTTATTATAAAAGATGTATATTTTGTATTATTTATATTATAAAAAATCAAACATTTTTAAATTTTTAACAATTGTATTGTCAATTACAACAATTGGAAATAATAAAGTATTTGCCGTAGAAAAAGGATGCGATGAGAAAATAGGAGAAATTAATAATTCTGCAAGTAGTGATAATAAACAGTTTGATTCTAAAGATTGTGCTAGTCTAACTTCAGATTACTTAATTGATGGACAAAACGTTAAAGATATTGCTAAAAAGCTTCATAGATCAGAAGATGAGATAATACAAACGTATAAAAAATATATAGACCATAATAACGCAAACATTCTTTCTATTATTAAACAGGATAAATGTGAAGGACAAAACACTATAGATAGAATTTATTTCTCATTAGTATGGGCTATTATACACAGTATAGAAGTTACAAAAAGATAGTACTGGAAAACCTATTTATGCTAGTCAAATTTTAAATGCTATAGATAATCTTTCAAAAGATTGTGCATTCAAAAATATTGCTAACGATTTCAAGATATCAGAAGAATTAGTAAAGGATATATATTATAAGTATGGAATAATAAAACGAGGTAACAGTAATGTTTATTATTCTATACATGATATTAGTAATATTTTGACAAATAGTAAAGTGAAATCAGTTATAGATGAAATAGATATTGACATATTAAAAAATAGGGTTTTAGAATGTATAAAATGTGTGAAAGATATTAATGGAAAAAGTGTTTATATTGGTCAATTTTTAAAAGCTATAAATGATCTTCCAATTAATGGTAAATTGGAAGATGTTGCTAAGAATTTAAATATGTCAAAATACTCAGTGAAGCAAGAATATTATTACGAAGGAATCGTAAAAAATAATAGTAATAAGTATTACTCTACAGAAGAAATAGTTGATTCTTTACAAGGAGAAAACAGTATATCAGTTATTGCAAAAAAATATAATATTCCACTCAATATAGTAAAAAAGATTTATAAATTATGGAATGAAGAATAATATAATGAAATATTAAAATAATGTGACATATATTATAAGAAATATGTCACATGTTTATTATTATTTATTTTTCTTATTCCACAATAGTGCAAATAATACAGTACTACCGATAGCTGAGATAGTAGCGAATGATAGAACTGAATTCCATCCGTAATGCTCAACTAAATATCCATTACCTACTCCTGCTATAGCAGTTCCAATGTATCCAAATGTTCCAGTAAAGCCAGTTGCAGATGCTACTGATTCCTTTGATGAAAATTCAGTTGCTGCTGTATTTATTAATACTATTGGGGCAGTTAATAAAGAACCTATAAAGATTATAATAATTGAATTTAATAAAGTTGAAGTAATAGGAATTATTTTAAATAAGTACATTGTAAATGCCGTTAGTAATGTATAAATTATAGCAACTGGAATTCTTCTCCCTTTGAATACTTTATCTGAAACATATCCAGCTATTAGTGAACCTATCATTCCAGATATATCAAACAATATCATTATTATTTTAAATTTTGTATCTAATATTGATATTCCTCTAGACTCTTGCAATAAAGTAGGTCCCCAATTTAGGAATGTCATTCTATTAATATATATAAAGAGATTAGCTAATGCTATACACCATATGTATTTATTTAATAATACTGATTTAGTTAATTCCTTAAATGATAATTTTATTTTTTCTTGTTTTTCTGTTAATTTATTTCCTTCTATTTCTTCAACGGACGGAAATCCCAGCGAGGATGGTGTATCACGTAGTCTATTAAACAGAAATATTGATAATAATATGCAAAATATTCCAGGAATATAAAAAATGTATCTCCAACCATAATAACTTAATATTATTGGCGAAATACTTACAGCAAGCGAATTGCCTACGTGTACTGATATGTTCCATATAGCATATCTTGAAGCTAATTCAGTTTTACCAAACCAGTTAGCTAACATTTTCATACATGGTGGATTTCCCATCGATTGAAAACATTGATTTAGTGAATAATATATAATAATAAGTGGTAATATTGAACTAATTCCAAGTAATATGTTCATAATTCCAGATAATGCTAGTCCTATTGCCATTACATATCTAGCACTATATTTGTCTCCTACTAATCCAAAGAGAAATTTTCCTAATCCATATACTAGTCCACCAATTGACATTACTAATCCCATATCTACTTTGGTAATATGTAATTCTTGACAGATTGAATGTACTGCTACAGAAAAATTTTGTCTAACTAAATAAAAAGCAGCATATCCTATCATTATTGAATAAAATGTTCTGTTTCTCCAATATTTGAATTTTGTATTTCGTCTTGCATATTCTTGAGTAGTTATTTGTGAGTGTTGTTTCATATTATATAGTAATTTAATATATGTACTCGTTAATATATTACAATTTTCAGCAAAGCAATTAAAATGCATATATAACACAATATTAACAATGTTTTAATATATTTGAGATACACTAAGTATTAGTATGTTATATTGTGTTATAAAAATGAACATTTGTAAAATATTGTCAAAGATAATTTTATTATCCACGGCACTTGTATATCAAAATACTACATATAGTAGTAATATAACTGAAGAATTGAGAATTAATGAATTTTCTCATGATAATTTAGCAAAATATGATCAAATAGATAGTAATGATGCTATTTATAGATTAGATTATGATAATAATAAAATTTATCCAACATATGATGGATACAAATTATATGATTTGAAAACAAAAGTAGAAAAATCATCATCAGATAATTTATCTTTAGTGGAATCTGGTTGTAACTTAATAATAAAGAAATTGAATGATGAAACTAATAAAACATATACAATAACAGATATCAATAATAGCAAAGGTACAAAAAAGTATTTACAATTAAATGTACCATCAAACACTAATTTTATTATTCCGGAAACTATTACTTTAGATAGTAAAGATGTATTATTAAATTTTTCAAATAATAATTATATGTTAATTGTTTTAGGGAATATAGATAATAAATCTCAAATATTTAATGATTCTTTTATAAAATTTTCTCCAAACAGTGAATTAAACAGTAAAATAATTATAGGTCTAGGAGCAACTTATACTTGGGCAAAAGAAAATACTTTATCGCCAATTTGTATGAACAAAAATTCACAAATGGTTTTATATCCAGGATGTCAAATCAAAGATTGGAAAAATACCCAAAATAGTCATTATGATAGCACTATTATATTTGATGGTAAGATATATTTAAACAGGTATCTAGGACCAAATGATATACAATATTATTACTATGATTATTTACAACAATATATGACATTCAATAATACATTATTGAATGGTGATATTTCTAGTAGTGTAAATATTGTATTTCCCAAATATTTAGCAAGAGATCAAAACAATAAATTATCTGAATGGGGTGATAATTATATATTATATAATGATAATACTTATAATGGTTACGTAAAAACTATTTATTTCCCTGAATTATATTGGAAAGGATACATGTCACAACATACTGTTAGTAATGATATTAATAAATCTGGTAGTTACTATTTTGAAGAGCCGGTACCAATAGAATTTATTAATAATGGAAGCGGAAAGTAAGTATTATGTATTAATCCAAATAACGACGTTGCTAAATACGATATTAATCTATGGAATCAATGTTTTGTTAGTATGGGAAAATATAGTTTTTACTATTTTGTAAATCAGTGGCACAATAGAGATAACTATATTAACACAGATACTATACAAGATTTATTTAGAGATGGCACAACATATACACTTGATTGTGATTACAGAAAAGGATTATTAAATAATATAACAAAGGAAATAACACCTGGGTTATTGGGAAGTAAAGATATAGTTGTATATCATGCATCTACAAGTAATCATACATTTTATGTACATGGAAACATTGACGAATACGAAGGGAAATTTTGCTTTTTGCCAGAAATAAAAAATATTATATTTGGAAGAAATGCTCGTAATGGTATTATAAGTAAAAGTAGATTTAAGTATACTATTATTAACGATAATGAGAAGATGCTGGAATGTAAACAAGATACATTTGGAAAAGATATAGATACAATCCAGGTACAAAATACAACATATAGTAAATCTGGAAATGCAGATATGTTTTACTCCATGTTTGATAATAATGACAATAAATCATTTGTAGATTATAGAGAATCTGTTAATAAAATTAATAGATATAATATTTTCAATATATTTTGGAATTTATCAAATTATATTGATGAAAATGGCAATAGTATTAATAAATTTGAAGAGTGTTTTAATGATGGAACAATATACAAGCCAAATGGAAGTAATACAATAGGATTACTGAATAATATTCCAATTGATTTGTTGAATAATGTAATAAATGTAAATTTATGTGGTGATAAACCAATAACACTTTATACTAATAAAGATAACAGTAAAATAAGATTATTAGGAGATAATACTAAATATACCGGAGTAATTCATTTATCTCCTAAGATAACAGAAATATATTTTCAGGGTAAATCTTCTAAGGTAAAAATTAATATACCATCTAACAGGTTCACAACAGTATTAGATAATAAACTGACAGTATTAGAATCACAGAATGACAAAGTAAAATTATATTATACTGATTGTAAATTATCATACATACCAGATAATGCTAAAATCGAATTAATTGATGAAACTACAGATATAAAACTAAGTGATGTTATTATTTGTGATATCAAAAATGATGAAAGAGATTCAATAAATAATATTCAAAAATATAATAAATCTAGTATCACTTGGAATACAAATAATATAGAAGATTGTTTTATTGATGGTAGTGGATTACTAAGTAATTTACAACTTAGTACAATTAACGCTAATTTAATTGGTAATAAAAATATAGTAATAAATACTACTGACAACGTAATAAACTTACTGGGAGATAATAGTTTATATAATGGAAAAATTACTGTACCATCAAATGTTAATGAAATACATCTAAATAAAAATTTTGATACTAATGATATTATATATAATGGTAGTAATAATATATCATATGTTTATATTGATCAAGATAATATAGAAGATGAGCAACAGAAAAATACTGATGATAATGCCAATTCAGGAGAAACGAATCCTAGTAATACAACAATTGCAAAAAATATTACAATCGATTTAACTAAAATAGATTGGATTAATAATATTATATTAGAGTCAGATAATAGTAATCAACAAAATAGTAAATTAATAATAAATGGAAATAACGGATGTTTCAGTAATATTACATTGAATACTCCACAAATGAATAATATTACACTTTCATATTACAATAATACAAGCACAATCAATATTAAAGGTATCAATTTCAAATATACAAATAACAGTCAATAATAAAAGTGTAAAAAGTATCGTAATACCAAATACGGTACTTTGTTTTTGATATACTGTTTATATAGCAAACAATCCATAATGTATTAATATAATTCATATTGATTTATTTAATATATTATTTAACTTATTTACATCATAGTTGTTTAAATATATTTGCTTATATTTGGATTTTGAACCTCGTTTTATTTCTATGTTACTTTTAGGAATATTAAAATAGTCTGAGATAACACTTATTAATTCTAAATTAGCTTTATTTTCTATTGGTTTACTATTTACAGATACTCTTAAATATGTTTTATTATCAATATTTACTATACCAGTAATACAAGATTTATGAGCACCAGGTGTTAGATAAATATTTACTAGTATTCCATTGTTTATAATTGTATATACACTATTTTCCATAAATATATTACAATAATTTTTTTCACTATATTTTTTTCTATTGTTTTGCGTTCTTACTATTCAAAACTTCTTTCACTTTTATTGCCAATTCTCTTAAACTAAATGGTTTTTGCATAAAGTATATTCCCAAATCCTTATCTAAATTTTCTCTAAATGTATCTTCAGTATATCCTGAAATGAATATTGTCTTAAAATTACTTTTTATTTCTCTTAATTTCTTATTTAAAGTTGGACCATCCATTTTTGGCATTATTACATCAGTAATTAATAAGTCCATATCAATATTATTAACTATTTGCAAAGCATCAGCACCACTTCTAGCTTCAATAATATTATAACCTTTATCTTTTAATGCTCTAGAAATGAAATTCCTAACTGGGTCTTCATCTTCAACTAATAGTATTGTCTCATATCCACTTAAATCAGATTGTTGTTCATTTTGTTTATTATTATTATTAATATTAGTAGCATTATTACTATTAATTAATTCATCATTTCCTTTATATCTTGGTAAAAATATTTGAAAATTAGTTCCTTTATTTATTTCAGACTTGACATTTATGTGTCCACCAGTTTGCTTTACAATACCATAGACAGTTGCTAATCCTAATCCAGTACCAGAACTAGTACCGTTTTTTATATCCTTTATTTTCCTAGTAAAAAATGGTTCAAATATGTGTTTTGATGTTTCTTGATCCATTCCGCAACCGTTATCTATTACCTCTAATAATACATAATCTCCAACTTGTATAGTATCGTCAAAGCATCTAATACTATGTTCAGCGTAGTAATTACGTACTTGGAGTTTTACTTCTCCCTTATTATGCATGGCATCTCTGGCGTTCACTACTAGGTTCATGATTACTTGCTCGAGTTGTATATTGTCTACTTTAACATTCCATATGTCGTTATTAGAAGAGTAATTAAATATTAAACTTATATTGGGGCCAAGTAATCTTTTCAATAATGAAGACATATCTAATAATGTATCTTTTATTGATATCACTTGAGGATTCAATGATTGTTGTCTTGAAAATGCAAGTAATTGTTTAACTAAATTAGCTGCTCTATTGGCATTTTGTTTTATTTGAGATATATCTCCATATGGTGGATCATCTCGATTATATTTTTGTAATAACAAATCACAAAATCCTATCATAGCAGTTAGTAGATTATTAAAATCATGTGCTATTCCACTTGCTAATTGTCCAATCGCTTGAATTTTCTGAGATTGTAAGAATTGCTGATGTATCATTTTTTGTTCTGTAATATCTATGAATTGTAGTAATATATTATTTTCTTTTGAATCTGTAAGATGACTTACATATAATTGAACTGTTCTATTTATTTCTTGTTCTTTATCATCATAACATTTCAGAGGTAATTCTAAATATTTATCAGTGGAATTAAGAATTGATTGCAAATCTTCTTTGCTATTATGCAAACAATCCATTATATTCTTCTTCATTGATAATATTTTATTATTACCGATTAGATCAATAAATGCGTTATTAATGTGTATTATATTACCCTTTACATTTGTTAGGACACTAGCAATGTTAGAATCCTCAAAAGTTTTACATACACTTGTATTATTTTGACCTTTATCTATCTTAGATTCGATATCATTTTTATTAATTTTATGTGTTTTTACTAATATTAGTGGTTGAGAAGAAGAAAACGATAATGACGTTTGAGGTTTAATTAAAAATGCTTGGATACTTTGAAAATACTTAGCTTTTAATATTACTCGTATTGGTTCTGTATCTATTTTACTTAAATCAAAATCTTCTATAAAATCATATAATGAAAATCCTATTAAGTTTTCTTTATTTGTTTTCAAATAATTAGCGAATGTAGTATTACACGCTAGTATTTTACATTCATTATCTATATAAAATATACCAACTGGTAAATTATCAATAAATGCTTCTAGTTTTTTGTGATTTCTAATTATTTCATCTGTCTGAAAACAATATTTAGTAATATCTGTGAGAGTAGCAACAGTAATATCATTTTGTGCATAAACTGATGATATAAATCGTTTTTTATATCGTTTTGCATCTTTACTAATTAATATTACTTGACAATTATTATTTTGCTCTACAGCTCTACAGAAAGACCGGTATGGTGGATTATCTGATATATCACTATCAAGTAATTCTATAAATTCTGATTTATTGGAATATAAATTAGGATATGTAGCGTATACAACTGAATCACTTTCATCAAAAGCAACTATTTCATTATTATTAGATAATGAAATTGATATAGTATGTAATACATCAACATATTTGTTCAATCTTTTATTAATTCTGTTGCATCTTATAACAATGCACAACAGTATAATGAAAGACGTTGTTGAACAAAAACTTAATAATACAAAAAAATCAATTGACAACAAGTTTTTTAATTCGTTATAAAAACTTGCAAATGCCATTGACTATTTTATTTCACAAATCTACATCATATATTTTTATTATAACATATGAAGTACTGCACAAATAAATAATTGTAATGTAGTACAAAACTATATTTTGTGCAACGTGTTGCTTTTTTTTAATTACATAATTACAAACTATAAAAATCAGATTGTTTTATGAATTCATTTATTTTTGATTTGTCGTTTTCATATTGCTCTGTTACTACTTCATCTAAGTAGTCAAAAAATTCTGGTGTAGAAGTATCCATATCATCTTTGTCAAAATTTTTATTATTAAATAAAATATTGAACCTATAATACGATAAATTGGAATTAGTATTAGATTTACTTATTTGTTTCAAAAATATATCATTCGTAATATCAGAATTTGTTGTTACAATATCGTAAAGTCTCATATATTGACTAAGTGATGAAGTACTGGGTTCTGGTTCATTTGTATCCGTATTTAACCCTATTCGCCCAATACCAGTCCCAACGCTTAATAAACAATATTTCTTCGCTGAAGGATATAATTCATTAGCAATTGTAAAAGCTAATAAACTTGGATTCCTTTGAAATAATCCTCCATCTACAATTTTTTGTACTGGTAATTTATTATCACATGGTGCACACAAGTTTGTACTGGGGAAATAAATAGGAAAACTAATTGTAGCCATTACTGCATCAACTATTTTGACATCTTTGAAGATATTTGG
This sequence comes from Alphaproteobacteria bacterium, assembly GCA_017475965.1. Taxonomy (GTDB): domain Bacteria; phylum Pseudomonadota; class Alphaproteobacteria; order RUG11792; family RUG11792; genus RUG11792. The sequence continues at coordinate 21,521 of JAFVEL010000044.1, forward strand.
TATATTGTTTAATTCAGCATTAGTAAATATCATTGGATAATATTTAGAATCATTATATGCCGTTATTACTATTTTTGTTTTAATGGATTGTAATAATTTATTTTCAAATATACCTGTAAGTGTTTTGCGTAATATTGCATCCCCATAGTTTGAATCCTTGGAATCTGCTTTGTAAAATGGATTAGAAAATGTCATTAGTAATAATTTTTGAAATGTGTTAGGTTTATTAGAAGGAACGCTTGCATCTTTACTGAATATATCCTTTACACTTCTAATAGTAAAAATCCAAGGACCAATTTCTCTAAAAAATTTTTGCATTTTTACAGGTTTTATACCGTTTGCTAAAGTAATACCATTAAGACTACCTGCAGAAGTACATACAATTAAATCAAAATATTCATTAATATTTTCTATATTTGCATATTGACAAAATTTTTCTAGAAATTTTGCTTGAAGATATGCTCTAGTGCCACCACCATCCAATGATAATATTCTGATTACTTCTTTGGATTTTTGTTTATTTTTGGTCAGATTATATTTATTGTTTTCGAAGTTTTGTAGTACACTATCGTAATTATTTTCTTGATTTTTATTAATCTTTATATTATTTGAAACAGTATCAATATTAATAAAAACAGTATTACTGTAATTAAAATACGTGCAACTACACAATATTAATATTACAAAGAATAGTTTTTTTAATATGTTTAACATATTGTTTTATAAAGTAATATGTTGTTAATTTTATAATATAATAAAAATATTAAAAATTACTTAATATATATTATAATAATGAATTTATAGTCTGGAAGAAAAGCATCCAAACTATACAAAGATTATTTATTGTTTTCCTTATTTATATTGTTTATAAATGCTTCTATTTTAGATTGATCTTTATCATATTGTTTTATTACTGCACTATCAAGATAATTGAAAAATTCTGTTGTAGAAGTAGTAAAATCACAATCTATATTATTATCCAATTTAAAATTGAATCTATAATAATGTATATTAGATTTATGTAAAGGTTTACTTATTTCTTTAAAGAATATCTCGTTCGCAACTGATGAATTGTACATCATAGTAGAATAAAGTCTAGTATATTGTAGTGTTGTATTCATACTTGGTTCTGGATCATCCACGTCAAGATGTAACCCTATTTCTCCACTTCCAGTTCCAATACTTAATAAAAAGTAATTTTCAGCAGATGGATACAATGCTTTAGCCGCTGTTAAAGCCAGTAAACTTGGATTATTTTGAAATAATGCTCCATCTACAATGTGTTGTGCTGAAGCATTTGCATCTAATGATAAATGTAATTCTGTACTGGGTAAGAATACTGGTGCACTCATGGAAGCCATTATAGCATCTACTATTTTTATATTTCTAAATGTATCTGGAATATGATTTAGATTTGCATTAGTAAACATTAATGGATAGTATTCTGAATCATTATATGCTGTTAGTAGTACTGGAGTTTTTATTGATGTTAATAATTTATCTCCAAACGCATCATGAAGCTCCATACGTAGTCTCGCATTACCATAGTTTGAAGTTTGTGATACTGATTTATAAAATGGATTAGAAAATAACATCATTAGAAATTGTTGAAATGCATTCGGTTTATTAGAAGGAACACTAGCATTATTACTAAATATATCTTTTACACTTCTAATAGTAAATATCCAAGGAGATTTGCTTCTATAAAAATTCATAATATCATTTGGTGTTATATCATTTACTAGTGCCATTGCATTAAGTGATCCTGCTGAAGTACCTGCAATTAAATCAAAATATTCACCTATATTGTCTATATCTGCATCTTGACAAAATCTGTCTAAAAATTTAGCTTGAAGATATCCTCTTGTGCCACCTCCGTCAAGTGAAAGAATTTTTATTGTTTTATTTTGGTTTATATTAATATTATTATCGTTTTTTAAATTATTTTCAGTTGTTAAATTAAAATCTGAAAATAAATCATAATTATATTCATTATTTAGTATGTCATTTGCATTAATGTTGCCCACATTACAATAAACTAATGTAACAAGCAATAATCCTTTAAATAAATTGTTCATATTATTTTCTATAAAAAATTAATATCTTATTAATTATAGGATATAATATAATTATTAAAAGTTAGTTAATAAGTAATTCTTGTATATACAGATTACTCATTATTTGTATCTTTCATGTTTTTCACGAATTCTTTTATTTTGGATTGATCTAGTTCATATTGTGTTTTTACTGCATTATCTAAATAATCAAAGAATTCTGGTGTAGAAGTATCCATTGCACAGTTTATTTTATTATCTAATGTAAAATTAAATCTATAATAAGATATAATTGGCTTTTTCGAAAATTTACTAATATTTTGTAATACAATATCATTTGCTATCATTGCATTTGATAAAGTAACACCATAGAGATTGTATTGAGTGGTTATTATTTTACTTAGTGATAGTTTTTCAGTATCAAGATTTAAACTTCTTTTTCTTATGCGTCGTCCAGTGCCAATGCTTAATATACAATACCGTTCTGCATTTGGATATATTGATTGTGCTGCTATCAGTGCCAATAAACTCGGATTATTTTGAAATATACCGCCATCCATAATGTAAATGTATTGGTCTTTGTATTGTGATGATAACGATACACGTGTTTTTGGAAAGTAAATTGGAGCACTCATAGTTGCCATTACTGCATCAACTATCTTGATATCAGTAAATGTATTTGGTATACTTGGCAATTTAACGTTGGTAAATATCATTGGAGAATTACCAGAATCATTATATGCAGTTAATAATATAGGTGTTTTTATTGAGTTTAGTAATTTATCTCCAAACACATCGTTAATTTCTTTGCGCAGTCTTGCATCACCGTAATTCGATGATTCTGATACTGATTTATAAAATGGATTAGAAAAAATCATAAATAATAATTTTTGTAATGTATTGGGTTTATTTGAAGTAATAGTTGTATTATTACTAAATATATCCTTTATACTTCTAATAGTGAATATCCAAGGTGTTATATTCCTATAAAATTCTATTAGCTTAGATGGAGTTATTCCATGAGTTATCAATATAGTATTTAATCCACCAACTGAAGTACCAACAATTATATCAAAGTATTTACTTAGATTTTTTATATTGTATTCATTACAAAGTAGTTCTAAAAACTTCGCTTGAATATATCCTCTGGTTCCACCACCATCAAGTGACAGTATTCTTACTGCTTTTTTTGATTTTTGTTGCGTCGAATTGTTATTATTTTTATTATTATTAGAATCATTATTACTTTGATTAGCATTCGTGTTACAACACAATATTAATATAACAAATAATAAATTCTTTATTATATACAACATATTTATAATATAATCCTCTAATTAATTAAAGTTTAAAATAAAAGTATAATCTTTGTAATAAAATTTTCTATGTGTTTTTCTATTGTTTTTATTTTCTTTTAAAACAGAAATTAACACAATATTATTGATTATTGTTGTAGTAAAATTGTTATGGAATTTTTTATTTCTCACAAGTTGTATGTGGATATAGTATAATATAATATATAAAGTATATAAGATAATATGAAGGTAATATGATAGAAGAAGTTAAATTATATAAGTTAACACCAACAATGGATTTTGTTTTTAAATACATTTTATTTGTGATATAAATTTAATTTAATTTTACATAGTATATCACTCACAAAATCAAATGATAATATGTTTAACAATGTAGATTTTGTGTGGATCAAGATGATAATAAGAAGAGTTTAATTTCTTTATTGATAATGGTAATCCTTTTATAAAGGATGTAACAATATTAAACACAGTTCTTGACAATAATAATATTGATAATAATTCAAGTAATACGACACAAAAAGAAGATCCAAATAGTAAAGCTAGTA
>JAFVEL010000045.1 GCA_017475965.1 Alphaproteobacteria bacterium
ACTATACCCGGATTAGTGAACAATACTATTAACTGCTTAACAGCAATACTAAAGAATAGTAATAGTGGTAGTGGTGGTTCTAGTGGAACAACAACGCAATCTACATTAGCAATATCTGAAGGAACAGCCAAATGGGATTGGGAGACATGTACAACTACTTTTACATATACATTGAATTTTACTGACAGTGATGGTGAAGAGATTGATCCTGGATTTGGAGAAATTACTATACCCAAACCTTTTGTTGAAAACTCAGATAAAAATGATTTACAAGAAAGTGATGTCTTAATTAATTTATTACAAAATAATAAATTATTTTATACTAATACAAAAGAGGATGGTACAACTACTAAATATGTCTTTAATACTGTAAATATGGATAATTTGAAATATTATAATTATATTAGTAAATATAATCAAGGTAATAATATTTATATATATTGTTTAAAATGTGCTTTAACAACACATGATTATAGGTTCCGTGGAATATTTAAAATAAGTAATGATTATATTAGTATAGTTGGTTATAACTTCCCAACTCATTGGTTTTTTTTATGTAGTTGTAATAAAGAATATAATGAACCATATGTATTAGAGCAATTAAGAAGATTAAATAATATGAATATAGAAAACAGAATAATACCTGGCGATCAATATTATATTGATGATGAAGGTAATGAGAGAGAAAATGAAATATATTGGCAAGATGATGTACATGGTAAATTAGCTTAACAAAACTAATAATATACTATGCATACTGGCGGAGAGAGGGGGATTCGAACCCCCGATACGCAATGAACGTATACTCGCTTTCCAGGCGGGCTCCTTCAGCCTCTCGGACATCTCTCCATATCATATTATTATTGTACTATAAGGAATTACTAAATTGCAACATGTGTAACATAATTAGTTATGTTTAGAAATGTTTATCTGTAATAATATTGTAATTGAAATACAATTAGTAAAAATAATAATTATCTTAATTAAATTAATTTAATATAAAAATATAGCAATACTATTATCATAGTAATTACAAATTATTATGCTACAATATTAGTGTACACGTTGAAATATCCTACCAAACTGATTTGAAAATCAAATTATTATTAAATATTTTATGTATATTTGTATTAATAAATAATCCTGTAAATAGTGAAGATAATTTTTTTAAAAAACTATTTAACAAAATTACAAATAAAAAAGATAATAATAAAAAAGAAGAAAAAAAGAAAAAATTATTAACTATAATTGGAGTTGATAATAAAGAAGTATTAAATGCAATACATAGTCAATTAACAGTTGATATAGAAAATCCAACTCCAATGGAAAGACAATTTTGGATTGAATACAACATAAAAGAATTATATAAAATACTTTACTCATATGGATATTTTGATGCTGCTGTAGTACCTTTTAATAATAAAACCATTAAGAAATTCAGAATAAAATTAAACACTAGATATAAATTGACTAAATTAATGTGTGTCTATGATGACTATAATGAATATAGAGCTGGATTAACTATTAATCAAGTATTTAATTTATTAGGAATAAAACGAAATGTATATTTTAGTACTAAAAAAGTGTCGGCTGGCATTAAAAATCTGAGAGACTATTACAGAAGAAGAGGATTTGCTTTTATTACAATAGATAAACCTGATGTTGAAATAGATAAAAATAAAAAAACAGTAACAGCAATATATCATATTAATTTAGGAGCAGAAACAACAATTAATAATACAATAATAAACGTTCAGTCTAAAAAAGATCCTAAATTATTAGAGAAATTCATAAGAAATAGATTACAATGGAAAAAGGAAGATTTATATAATATTGATAAAATAAATGATTTTAAAGAAGATTTAGTTAAATATGATTTATTTGCAACTATTGAAGTAAATGCAAAAGAACCATTACCTGATAATGATAATAATGTACATACTACTAGATCTGACATTATAGTTGATGCTAATGAGGCTCTTCTGAAGGAAATATCTGCTGGAATCAAGTTCAATACAAACGATTTATTAGGAGCAGTATTTAATTGGAAACATCATAATATAGATGGTAAAGGTTCCAATATTTCTTTCAGGGGTGATATAGATCAAAATACTCCTACTGTAACTATACAACATAATACATACGATATATTGTTGTCACAACAGTGTTTATCAACAAAACTATTTGGAGTAAGAAAAAAAACAACATCATATCTCGTTAATCAAATTGGAACAGAGAGTATGTTATGGCAAAATATTACCAAGTCTTTAGAATTTGGAATTGGAGGAAATTGGGAATTATCTAAAACAATAGATAAAGTAATACAAAATAATAATGCTGAAACAATAAAATATATTCACACATTCGGAGTTCCAATTGGAATCAAATTCGATAATACTGATAATTTCTTAGATCCCCAAAAAGGAATAAGATTTGATCTGCAATTTACTCCATATTTTATTAATCAATCTCATTATAATTTAGTATTAGGAAAGTTATCCACATATATTGGATTTAAAAACAGCAATGATTTTAGAAACAAGTTCGTTATAGCATTATTTTCCAAATATGGAACAATATTGAATAAAAATAATATAGAAATACCAAGAAGTCGGTTATTCTTTTCTGGTGGTACTGATTCTATTAGAGGATATGGTAATAATAAAATAGGACCATTAGATAATGATACTCGGAAACCAACTGGAGGTACATCATTATTTGAAATTGGAATAGAACCACGTTTTAGATTAAATAATAATATATGTTTAACTGCATTTGTAGAAGCTGGAAACGTATTTGATAAATCAAAGACTAAAAATATATTTAAGAATTTAATGTATGGATATGGAGTCGGATTAATCTATTACACACCAATAGCTCCAGTTAGAATTAATGTTGCCTTCCCAACAAAAAGAAGAAAAAACAATCAAAATAAATATATAGATTCTTTTTTTCAAATATACATAAGCATTGGACAAGCATTTTAATATAAATACAAATGTGTATTGTGTTAATAATGATATATTGAAACATTAATTTAGGTATTTATGTACTGCATACAATATTTAAACATTAGACCAAACTGTAATGATTTATAATATTGTGTTACGTTATTTATAGTAGTAATATAATTTATTATATACATACATAATGGTTTGGGAAAATCCTTTGTGAAATCACTATTAATAGTAATACTTTCACATTCTTATATTATAACTGTTTATTATATTTATTTACAAATTATATTATTACAGTTAGTTTTTATTAGTTTGTACTTCCTGCTCTTTATCTTTTACAGATGTTGTAACTATCTGGTTAATGGTATTTGTTAGATTTTCTGAAGCGGAAGATAAATCCAAGGTAGAAATAGTTGAATCAACAAATTATTTTATTGTTCTATTTTTTGGAATGTCGTAATAAAACTATTTACTTTATGTAGATTTTGTATTAATAGTTACACCACATGATAATAAATTACTATGGATAATAGCTTCTAAAAAGCCAGCATATTATTACAAAAAAATTTTTAAATTTCATTTTAAAACTAACAAAGAAATACGTTGAATATTACTTTCATTTTTATAATAATAATGATGTATGTAAAATATGATGTATATTTAATTTTATTGATTATATTTATACTTCATTGTTTACGTGTAATTTATTTTTTTTTGAGTTCTAGTGAAAAAATTGTATTTTTAAATAGATTATACTATTTGAAAATTTTAAGAAAACGATTGCAAATGGAAAAGTAATATAAAATACGAATATATAAGTAAACAAATAAAAATGTTCTCCTAATACATACACCAAATATGGTATTATATAATAATATAAATATTGCACTATTATTAGTAGTACAAAACTAAAATAATAATTATATATAATATCATTTCACATTATAATCTAACAATCACAATAAAACAACACACAATAAATACAGTTTATACTACATCTTACTATATATGTTTTTAATAACAACACAAGTTCACAACAAACTGTTTTTTTTCGAATACAAGTAATCACATTACAAATAAACAATATGAATTAAGAACCAGATGGAATTCAATTAAAGAGAAATACAAAACATGGCTCCTTGTGTTGGACTCGAACCAACAACCCCCTGGTTAACAGCCAAGTGCTCTGCCAATTGAGCTAACAAGGATCATCTTTATAATTATATTTTGTCACATAGTAATTTTATTTGCAAGTGTTTTTTTCAAAAAAAATGGAATTTATTTTAACATAATAAATTTCGTTATGTTATAATCAAAATAATTTTATAGTAGCATGAATGTATTATGTTGTTATTTTTTTTATAAAAGAGTATATATTTTGAATTATAACAGTATAATAAACTTGCAAAAAAAACTAATTTGTAACATAATTCTATTATTAGTACATATACGAATTTTTATAAAAATGAATGATAAAATTATTAATGTACAAGATGCATTTTTAAATTATATAAGAAAAAATAAAATACAAGTTACTATTTTTTTATTGAATGGTGTTAAGATGATTGGTGTTATTTCTTGTTTTGACCAAACAGCAATACTTTTGAGAAAAGAAGGATATACTCAATTGTTATATAAACATGCTATTTCAACAATATTGCCTCACAACAGTGTTACCTTATTTGATTGGAGTAAATCAGAAGAATCTGATAATGATATTAAATCTTTGACAGGGTTGGCAGAATAGTGTTTAATTGTTATCCTTCAATAAATATAAATATTACTGCAGTAAGAGATAATTATTTGGCTATTAAGGACTATGTTTCTAACAATACTGTTGTCTCTGCTGTAGTTAAAGCAAATGCATATGGTTTAAATGCAAAAATAATATCTGATAGTCTTTATGATGCAGGATGCCGTGATTTTTGGGTAGCATATTTAAAAGAAGCAATTGATATAAGAACTGTATTACCTAATGATGCTAATATTTATGTATTACAAGGATTTGATAAGGATGACATAGATTTATTGAAACAATATAGATTAACACAAGTAATTAATTCAATAGAAGAATTTAATATAGCAAAAGGTAATGGATTAGATTTAGTATTATTCTTTGATACTGGTCTATCTAGACTCGGAATAAGACCAGATGATGTTGATTTATTATTACCTGATTTGAAAGATGAAAAAATATCATATGCAATGTCTCATCTTGCTTGCGCTGAAGATATATATTCACCATATAATTTGAAACAGAAGCAAGTATTTGAGGAGATATTGTCAAAAATTATGGATATTAAGAAAGTTAAGGCTAGTCTTTCTGCTTCTGGTGGTACTTTCTTAGGACCTGAATATCAATATGATATGGTACGTATTGGTGCATTTCTATATGGTATTCAACCATCTCCATCAGTGTTGCAAGCAAAGAATGTTGTATCGGTAAAAACACAAGTGTTACAGAGATATTCAATACAACCCGGTGATGGTGTTGGATATGGATTTACCTTCAAAGCAAATCGTAATACTAAAGTAGCAATTGTTTCCATTGGATATTCAGATGGTATACATAGGAAATTATCAAATATTGGTAAAGTATTATTTTATAGTAATACTGGAGAATGTTATAAATCACAAATACTGGGAAATATATCCATGGATTTGTTAGCGTGCGATGTCACTACTATACCAGATGAATGCACTTGTGTTGGTCATGAAGCTGTATTGTTGGATGATAATTATACAATAAACGATATGGCTGCTGAATTAGGGACAGTTACATGTGAAGTACTTACGAGTTTGAATTATAATTCAATGAGAGTACACATTACTTATAATACATAATAATACAACATGACCTGTTTTGTAATTTTCTGATTACATATATCATTTATAATATGAACATGATTACATACAGTAATATTATTTTGAAGTATTAAAATGATATTTTTGATTTCTACCATTTAACAATATCCTATATAAATTTTCCAGTAATACTTTCTGATGATAATTTGATTTCCTCTACTGTACCTGTTGCTACAATTTGTCCTCCATCTTTGCCACCACCTGGTCCCATATCGATAATGTAATCAGCATTTGATATAAAATCAATATCATGTTCAATAGCGATAATAGTTGCACCATTCTTAATAAGTTTATCAAATACCGCAATGAGTACTTGTACATCTAATGGATGAAGTCCTATTGTTGGTTCATCAAAAACAAATACACTATCACTTTGCTGTTTTTCCATTTCATATGCTAATTTCAAGCGTTGCGCTTCTCCTCCAGAAAGTGAAGGAGTTGCTTCACCAAGAGTTAAATATCCGAGTCCTAATTCATTCAAAACAACAAGACGGTTATGTATTGTTTTCAAGTCTCCACAAGCATCCATGGCCTGTTTTATATCCATTTCCATAAGTTGTGGCAAAGAATAACTTGCTCCCAATTTATTTGTCCAATAAATATTACTGGCATCTCTTTTATATCGTGTTCCTTTACATTCTGGACATGTTATTTCAACATCTGGTAAGAATTGCACATCTAAACTAACAGTTCCAGTACCGTCACATGTGGAACAACGTAAACTACCTGTATTGTATGAAAAATCTCCTGCTTTTAGCCCAATTGATTTTGCATTAGATGTTTTTGCATAAACTTTACGTAAATCATCATGAATATTAGCATATGTAGCAATTGTAGAACGCACATTAATACCAATTGGTGTAGCATCAATAAGTTTTACATGATGTATTCCATCTGTTGTAATACTTTTTACATGAGAGGGAAGTTTTGTCCCATTAATAGCAGCATTAAGTCCTGGAACAAGACTTTCTAAAATTAATGTAGTTTTACCACTACCTGAAACACCAGTAACTACAGTTAGTCTTCCTTTTGGAATATTAACTTCCAGTGGCTTCAACGTGTGAATGCTATCTGTAGACATGCGAATAGTTCCATCTTGAAACATATTATTGGCACTATGTAGCTTGCGTACTATAATATTCGCTTCTCGAGTTAAAAATAGGGCAATTTTTGATTCTTTATTTTTTATAACATCTGAAAGAGTACCGTCTGCAATTACAGTTCCTCCTTCTGTTCCTGCTGCTGGTCCCATTTCTATGAACCAGTCAGATTTATGTAAAATATGTATATCATGATCTACAAGTACAACTGAATTGCCATCAGCAACCAAATCATGCATCACATTAGTTAATCCGATGATATTAGATGGGTGTAGACCAATTGATGGTTCATCAAGTACATATAAAACACCTGTAGTTCTATTTCGTACTGCCCTAGCTAATTGCATTCTCTGACGTTCCCCGGTGGAAAGTGTAGATGAGGCACGGTCAATTGAAATATATCCTAAACCTAATTCAACTAAACGTTTTGCAACAGATAAAAATGATTCACAAATAGACTGCGCCATTGGATACATTTCTATTGGAAGTGAGGAAGGTACATTTTGTACCCATACAACAAGCTCAGAGAGTGTTTGTTTACATACTCGATCCAATGATAAACCACATAATTTTGGTGCTCTGGCAGATTCTGAAATCCTTGTACCTTGGCATTCAGGACATATATCATCATGTAAAAACTTTGCAACTTTTTTCATTCCAGTTTCATCTTTTACTTTAGATAAAGCATTTTTCACAGTATAAACAGCATTAAAATATGTAAAATCCAGTTCTCCAACTTGATTACTATTTTTCGATTTATACAAGATATGTTTTTTTTCTGCAGGGCCATGGTATACGATTTCTTTTTCTTCATTAGTTAAATCACGAAATGGAACATTAGTACGTACCCCCATTGCGCGACAAACATCTACCATAAGAGACCACATCAATGAATTCCATGGAGCAACTGCACCATCATCAATTGCTAGGGATTCATCTGGAACGAGAGTTGATTCATCCACTGTTAGTACTATTCCAGTTCCATTACAACACTTACATGCGCCCTGACTGTTGAAGGCTAGTTCCTCAGCAGATGGGGCCAAAAAATGTTTACCACATTTTGGACAAACAAGTTCTTTCCCTGCAGCTACATCTAAAGTAGGAGCAAGATAATGTCCTGTTGGGCATCGATGATTAGCTAATCGAGAAAACATCAGTCGCAAAATATTTAATAGTTCTGTTCCAGTTCCAAAAGTACTGTGTATGCCTGGTACTCCTGGTCTTTGACGCAAAGCAAGCGATGCTGGAACATGTAATATTTCATCAACATTTGCAGCTGAGGAGTATGTCATGCGTCTTCTAGTATAAGTAGAAAGACTTTCAAGGTATCTTCTAGAACCTTCAGCATACAAAGCACCTAGTGCAAGAGAAGATTTTCCACTTCCAGATACACCAACAATACTTACTATTTTGTTCAACGGTATATCAACATTTATATTTTTTAAATTATGCACTTTTGCTCCGCGAACTTTAATATTTTGAGGTGCAGTCATGTGATTACTCCTATATAATAATGATCAAGTAACTTTACAATACTTTTTACATACTGAATTCTACTTTAGTTATATTACTTGTTACTAATTGTTACAATATAATTTTTATTATATATACTTGTATGTTATTAGTTTTTAATACATATTTATAATAATATAATTGTAGTTATCTTCCATAAGTTCTTGTTCTACTATTAAAATCTTTTAATGCTTTCTCTAATTCTTCATTATTAAAATCAGGCCATAATAAATCAGAGGAATAGAACTCACTATATGATGCTTGCCACAATAAGAAATTACTTAGTCTTTTCTTGGAACTAGTTCTAATAATTAAATCAGGGTCAGGAACACCACTTGTGTCTAAATTATTAGATATGTTTTCTTCATTTATTTCCAGCTTACTATTTATTATTCTATTAACTGCTCGAACTATTTCATCTCTACTACCATAACTCATTGCCAATTGCATAAGAGTACCATCATTATGTGAAGTTAAATCTTCATAATACTTAATAGTTTCTTGTAATGTTTTTGGTAATTTGGATTTATTTCCTATTACTTTTAATTTTATTTTAGCATCCAATACAGTTTGTATTAATGGATCATTTTTCATAAAATCTGTAGCTAATTTCATAAAACTGTCTATCCATACTTTTGGTCTAAGCCAATTCTCAGATGAAAATGCATAACATGTGACGTATGGTATTTTTATACTATTTAAGTAACAAATAACGTGAGCTAATTTTCTCATGCCAGCTAAATACCCATCTAAAACTGGTTTATTTTGTTTTCTTGCCCATGTAGAATTGCCATCCATTATAAATGCAATATGATTTATATTTTCTATTTTCATTTTTTTCTCTATACTACTTTATATTATTGTTATTTTACTCTTATATAAGAAACTACTTTTTCAACACCTTTTATGCTTTTTACAACTGATATAATATCTTCTAATTTATCTTTAGATTGTGCAGTTCCACTTAGGTAAACTGTTCCTGATACTGTTTTTATTTTAATGTTTCTCGATTTTATATCCTTAGTAGCTATTAGTTTTGTTCTGCAAGCTGATGTAATATATCCATCTTTCAATGATTGAGACGTTGATATTTTTTTATCGCAAATTAAATTATTGTCAATGTGTTTTACACCATTCACTGACCAAGCTACTTTTTCTGCTTCTTGTATATACTTTTCTTCATGTACATTGCCAGCAAGTAATACACACCCATTGTCTGTTACTATCGTTATATTAGTGAATATGCCAGGAAATTTTTTAGATAATTCACTTCTTATTTGGGAATCTATTACACTATCATCTACACTCTGTGTTACTGTTTTTTCTCTTCCCATTATGTATCCACCAGTTACTACTCCAGCTCCAGCACCTACTCCTAAAATTGCTAATGAAGTACAACCAGTTAATGATAATGAGAATATAATTACTATACAATTAAAATTCAGTATCTGTTTCAAAAGAAAAAGCATTAATTATATATTCATAGTTACCTATTCTATCTAAAAGTACCACATCTATTCTATAATTTTCAAGAGATATATTGCGTTGAGAAATTATTAATTGTAATGATTTTGATATTCTATGCATTTGTCTAGTAGTAATGCATTCTCTGGCTATATCCAATGTTTTTCGTTGTTTAACTTCTATAGCAATTACTGTATTATTTTTAAATGCTAGTATATCTATTTCACCATATTTTGTCTTAACTCGTCTACCTAATATCTCATGTCCAGAATCAAGTAATATCTGCACTACTCTTGATTCAGCATTAATACCTTTAATGTAATTACTTACCATATTATTGTGTATATTTTCGTTATATAATAAAATACTATCATATAACTATTGCTTGTATATTAATAATGTTTTTATTTTCTTATAAAACAGAAAGTAACACAAACAATATAATAATTAAATTGTTATAGAATTTTCATTTATCTCACTTTTCGTGTGGATATAGTATAATATAACATATAAAATATAGAATGTAATATGGAGGTAAAA
>JAFVEL010000046.1 GCA_017475965.1 Alphaproteobacteria bacterium
ACTATACCCGGATTAGTGAACAATACTATTAACTGCTTAACAGCAATACTAAAGAATAGTAATAGTGGTAGTGGTGGTTCTAGTGGAACAACAACGCAATCTACATTAGCAATATCTGAAGGAACAGCCAAATGGGATTGGAGCAAATGTAAAACAATATTTACTTACACGCTGGAGTGTAAAGGTATTGGATTTCAATTAACACAAATTGAAAAAGAAAAATCCAGTGCGGAAGGTAATTTAACACAAAGTGATATATTAAGCTATTTACAGGAAAATAAGATATTATGTGATGATATTGGTAACTGTGTTTTCAATAGTGTAAATATAGATAATTTAAAATATTATTTGTATGCTAGTAAATATTATAAAAAAGGAAGTTATGAGGTATATGATCGACAATATTTTTATTGCCTGCAATGTGCTTTTAATAATAATAAATATGACAATAAGAATGATTGGTATTCCAAATCTAGTGGATTGTTTGGTGGCAATAACTATACATCCTGTACTACTACTTGTTCATGTGTAAACAATGTTGATTCCGGAGACTTTCGGAAATATGCTTTAGAACAATTTGGAATTCTAGATGATGCAGCAAACACACGATCAGTAAATAGAGGAAGAAATTGGGACAAACAGGATACAAGATTCCAAGGACTGGGAACAAAATTAGAATGGGAATTGTCATAAAAATCATATTAAACAATTTAGTATAAGTATTTTTATATTTAAATAAATAGTCCAGAATAGATAGTAAAATACCTAATTCTGGATTACATAATTTTATTTGCATTATTAAAATTAACATAAAAAAAACATATATGGAGATATAATATAAAGTAAGAGTTATAGGATGCTTATAAGTTATGAATATAAAATCCAATGTAACACTAATAGTTAGTTTAATAATTGGCTCATTAATGTTCACAGGGTGTGATGATTTTTCTGGTGATCAATATAGTGCAGCTCAAGTAAAATCTGTTTCAAATGTATCATATGGAACAATAGTTGGAATAAGATCGGTTAAAGCTAGAGTAAACCAAGGTACTACTGGAGGAGCTGCAGGAACATTAGGTGGAGGAGTCCTAGGTGGAGTTGTTGGAAATGCACTTGGCGGCAGTAAAGGAACTCTCATAGGTGCTGGAATAGGTGCTTTGGGGGGAGCAGCAGCAGGATATGCTATAGGTAATCGTAATGTTAATGTAAAAGAATATACAATTCAAGTGGATAATGGAAATACAATAGCAATTACTCAAAAAGAACCTCCTGTATTATCAGTTAATCAAAGAGTAGCAATACATTTTGATGCTTCTGGTAATGGAAGAGTAATACCAGCTTAAATGTAAATTATGAATCATTTAAAATCATGTGTAGTATTAATTACTACATGTGTTTTATTTTCCGGTTGCGAATACTTAGAAAAACACGTTTATTTAAAAAATGTAGCATTTGAAGTAGATCCGGATGCTAATAATGGAGATGCTTTCGTTTGTAATATAGTAGTTCCTTATTATGATGATTTGAATCAAATATTAAAAAGTATGGATGCTAAAACTTATTTTACGCAATTAGAAGACATGAAAAAGAAGTATAAAGATAGTATTGAGATATTTTCATACGATATAATTCCAGGTAAAAATAAACCTAGTAAAAGAATAGAACCTAGGTCTAGGTTTAAAGCAAAGGGAGCATACATATTTGCGAAATATTCATCTCCTGGAAGATATGCTGAAACAATAGGATTATACCCAAAGTTATTAGTACAACTGAAACGAGATAGAATGGAATTAAATTATGATTTTAGATTAAAAGATTGGAAAAAATAGTAAATACTTTTTATTATACATAGAGTAATTTTAATAAATTTTTAACATATTAATGATATTATCCTTTTATGCAATAGTGCATTATATATTTAAGGAGTAATTATATTAATGAAAAAAATAATTGTTTTTACACATTTTATATTAGGATTAAATATCTTAATAACAAATAGTTATTGTACTAATAAATTGGATTACTTCATAAATACAAATCATCAGTTATTACCACATAATAATCTAAATCATAGTGCTCAATTAGTATATCGAAAACCAAAAATTGAAGACAATTTTTGTAATGATTGTAATAAACCAAAACTTTATAAGAGTAATATTATACATAAAGGTATAAATCTATTAAAAACCAGTACTCAATCTATATTTGAAGATGCTGATAACACAAATGAAAACAAATATAAATACAATATCATGAAACCACAAAACAATTATATTTTTGATAAATACAATTGTGAAGATATTAAAATTCACAGTGATAATAATAATATTGTGAATATGGGAAACAATACACAAACAGAAGATGATGATATTTTTAATAGACGATTTTACAATGTAAGAGAACCTGAAGAAAGTAATAATTTTAAACCATATTATGAAGATTATAATAAAGATTATAACAATGCAATTAGTGATTCTGATCCAATACCAACTGTATATGTATTAAATAATGAACGAATACAAACTAGATTCCAACCATTATCAGTGGTAAATGATCAAGAACAACAACAATTTGCTGATGTGAATAGACAGTCATTTACTAATCAAATGCAAGACAATTTTACATTAAATGGATTAGAAAATAATACTAATGTTGCAGATTCTAGCAGCGAACCAAAAGATAGTAAATATAATAATAAAAATATAGGTAGTAATGATAATTGGAATTGTGCTCATGAAAATGGTGTGATAACAAATATAGGGAAAATCGAAATCTGTTCTATATTTTAATGTACACCTCGACAATATGGATTGGATTATATTATTGTTAATCTGATCTGTTTTTATATATGACACATCCTAAATATAAATAATACTAATTAAGCAATGCAAAGCAATAATTTGGGATAATGTTTATATGTATTATTGCAAAAATATAATAATTTTGTAGATAGTTATTGTCTTTTTGAAACACAACATAGCAAATATCTATGTATAAGAGAATTGTAGTTATCATGTTATAAAAACAATATGATAAATATTTATGTCAACTTCTCAAATAATATAATAAAGAATAAACAAAGACAATAATAAAATATTTTTATAATTTGCTTTACTTTCACCTTCTATTAATCCGTTGTTCTTTGCTGTGGCAATCTTAATTAATAATCTGCTACTCCGATTTGCTACTCATGGCACTTTCATTATCCATCGTATTACTTCTTACGAAGCAATATCTTATCTCGCTTTGCTCTATAATTCATATTTCTCTCTTGCTCCCAACAAATTTCTTACTCCTCTATCACTCGGTAGTTTTGTCCATAAGTTTTGTGCTTCTCTTATTCCTTCATCTTCACTTGTTATCTTATTTTGTTTATCAATTAAAAAATTCCTCCAATCTTATATTAATCTATCTAATTTACTTATTGATATAAAATGTGGAAGCAATAAAAAAGCCCATAGAAAGTATTTATTGAGATTTAATAAAGGGTATTATATAATTTTTATTTACGATTATTAATATAATATTATCTTAATATGTTATTATAATAACAAATATTATCTTGACTATTAATGGGTCTGATTTTATTATTTAAAATAATACATTATACAAATTGTTTAATTAATATTATGTAGTGTAGTTTTGTTTTACATTTTACTTTGTATCATAATCAATCAAATAATACGTTATTCTAATACATTATATGTCTCCAAACAACATTCAATATTATTAATCCTTGGTAAACTCAAAATTATACCATAATTTACTAACAATATAGCCACATGCAATACAACTTCAGAAAATGCCATGACACACAAAAATATAAGGTTAATATTAATTCATTACAAATTTATCGGTCATATATTTCCAATATAACACCAATTAAATATATGTAAAAAATAATAAAATGGTGGACGATGACGGACTCGAACCGCCGACCCCCTCGGTGTAAACGAGATACTCTAGCCAGCTGAGCTAATCGTCCAAGTGAATGAAAAAGGACTATCCTTGTCTTGCTTTAAATTTAGGAACTTGCTTGTTTATTACGTAAACCCTACCTTTACGTCTCACTAGCTTGCATGCTTTGTGTCTATTTTTCAATGTCTTGAGTGAATTAGCAACTTTCATTTCACTATCCAATAATTACTTTATGTTTTCATTGTAGCACATTATAAAATTGGTTGCAATAGGAAAGTTACAATTTTTACGTAATCTAATTGTATGCGATGTATAAATATGTTGGCAGTAAGATAAACAGGATATTGTAAAGAATATATATTATAAATAATTAAAATAGTAATAAAATATATACTAATCTATATGGTTAATATAATGGAAATTATTTACATTTTTTTAAAAAAAAATATGATAGAATATACAATATAACCTACTAATTCATTTGTTTTATATGAAAAATATATCTGTATTTATAACAATTTCTGTATGTTTTGCTTTCTATGCATTTACATATTTTGCTAGAGTTGAACCAGGGGCATTAATTAATGATTTAATGAAGGATTTTTCTCTGAGTGCTGCAGAAGTGGGAAGTATAGTATCCACAGCTGCTTATATTCCATACGTAGCATTACAAGTACCTGGCGGTGTTCTAACAGATAAATTTGGATTGCGAAAAGTAATTTTGATTTGTAGCATCTTATGTACAATAGGAATGTTATTATTTGGAACAGCACAACATAGCTGGCAATTGGTACTAGGAAGATTCATAATAGGATTGTCATCCACTACATCGTTCTTATGTTGTGGTAAAGCAGCTGCCGACTTATTTGATAAGTCTAAATATGGACTATTTATGGGAATAGCAATGTTCCTAGGATGTATCGGAGGTATTTTAGCCACCAGTTTGTCCTCTAACGTAGCACCAGTTATAGGATGGAGACAATTTACATGTTACATGTCTATTATTGGAGTAATAATATCAATATTAGCTTTTATATTTATAAAAGATGTACCAAGTAATTCGAATCCCAACAATAATATTAAAGATTCATTGAAGGCGATACGAAACTTAATATGCAATAAACAAGTTTGGTTAATAGGAATATACGGATTAGTATCATATTTACCATTAAGTGCAATAGCTGAAATGTGGGGCATACCATTTATACAACATAGATTCAATGTATCTCAACAAGAAGCCACAATAAGTTCAGCAGTGATATTTATTAGTTTTGGAGCAGGTAGTATTATTGTTGATAGAGTTGCTAATAAATTCAATAGTTATAAAAAAACAATAATATTATTTTTAATTCTTGCTCTTATTTCATTTGCAATAGCATTTTATAGTGATAGTATTAATTATTTTACTTGTTTAATATTATTTGGATTGGGAGGATTTTTTGCAGGATGTAATAATCTTAGTTTTCCATTGTGTTATAATTTTGTGCCAAAAGAATATGCTGGAATGTCTACTGGTTTTATGAACACTTTGATAATGTCAAATTGCATATTATTTCCACCATTATTAGGAAAATTACTAGATATATTCCAAGATGGTACACTGAATAGTGAAGGATTACCTGTGTATTCATTAGGTGATTATAGAAAATCTTTTACATTCATTATAATTAGTTTAGTTATATCAATAGTATCAGTACTATTTATAAAAGAAAAGAGTACTAGTAAGTAATGAGTAATTAATGACAGTAGGATATAATATATCTCTACTGCATCATAGTAAAACTAAATGTATCATAGTTATATTTATTGTATATTATTATTTTGATTTATTAATTGATTAAATTGTGTAATACATTGATTTAGTTTTTGTATGTTAGTATTATAATTGGATAAGCAGTCATTTGAGAATGGTAATACATCTCTATAAAATTGATTTTCATTGTAAATAGGTAATGTTGGTAATTGTAATTAACAATTGGTACGATTTGTTTCTCTATATTCTTGGTGTGATTCACATGATGTGATATTGTTTTTTTCTATTATGGTTTTCATTCTATCAATTATTGCTTTTTTACTCATTCTATTAACTGCACTAATAATTTCTTGTTTTATAGTTTGATCTTTTCTATTTAGAATATTACTACCAACAATGATTTTTAATACTTCTTGATAATAACGATTCATCATTTCATACAATTTAGTTGAATAAAATAAAATCACATGTTTTAACGTAAGAAGTTTATCTTTTTGATTTGGAATCGGTTTATTTAATAGTTTGTTATATTCTTCTTTTGTTTCCTTAGATGAATTATCATAATACATTCCAACAATATGCTTAGTACCAGTAATATACTGTTGATCAAAATCTGGTTCGCCATATATTTCAATGTATTCTCTTAAGTTATCAATACATTCATTACAGGAGTTTAATACATTTTTCAATGTGTAAAATAATTTTTCATTGTGAGTTCTAAATAATTCATTATTATCTTGTGCTATTTCTATTACGTTTGATAAATTTGTTCTTAATATTTTGTATCATATCACAATAATAATTTTCTATAGATGAATACTTACGACGAGCAGTATTATAATCTTTTTTATATTTTGAATTTAATTGTGCTATTTTTTCAGAATATAATTGTTTATTCCTATGTTTTGCTTGTTTATGTTTCATTCTCATTCTATAACGATCACGTGCTTTTTGTTGTCTTGTATTGAATTGATAGTTTGATTTATATTGTCTTTCTAGTCTTTGATTATTATAGTATATTAATTAGTTTGTAGTCTGTATATTGTCAACACTATAACAGCTATCCAAATACTATAGTTGTAACTGATAAAATGCTAATATATCTCTTAATATTTTTTATTTCAAAATACACATGCCGTTCTTAAAAATTCATAACTTCACATTATTATACTAGTTTTATGTTTGTAAAGATTTTCTTAATTTTCAAATCAACATATTTCTCATTATATTAAAATTGAAAAAAATGTGACAAAACTATTTATATAAATACAGAGTATTATTACTAGTAATACACACGGTACACATGTTATGTAATAATACTATTTTTACATGTGTTTTTACAATCTTACATCTTTTCTAAACATCCAAATCATGTAATTTTTCGGATATACTAGCAATATTATCTTTTGAAATTTTGCTATTCAGAATACTCAGTATACTCATTAGTTGTTCATATGCATTTTGATCTAATTTAATATTGTTTTTAAATATATCACCAGTAACATGTCCACAGTTATCTTTAATTCTCCCTAATATCATAGCTAACATGCTTTTTGCCTGATCATTGTTTAAACTTCATCTAACCTCAAATTTCCTTCTTCATCCATTCTTATTTTATCGGTATCTTCTATTATTTTTGTTACGTAGGACATAATGGAATCAAATTTATTAGTTATAGACCAGCTAAATATTGTTTTAAATGTTTCATTGCCTATATTTGTGGTTTCATAATTGCTAGCATGTATTATTCCACATCCAAATGTTACTGTGGAACAAACTAAGTGCTAAAAATTTAAACTTATTCATTTTAATAAGCCCTCTAAAATAAACTTCTTATTATTATACTAACGTAATATTATTAAATAATAGTTAATATCAAAAAAAATAAAAACAAGTCAATTATAGTAAAGTATTAA
>JAFVEL010000047.1 GCA_017475965.1 Alphaproteobacteria bacterium
ACATGATAAGGAATTTATTAATGAATTGTCTGATAAAGTAATGCATATGCAAAATGGATTTATAGATATCTATAATGGAAACTTTAATGATTTCTTGGAACAAAAGGAAGCTCATGAAGCACTCTTGCAAAAACAAAAGGAGGCAATAATTAAGAAAACAAAGCAATTACAAGCATTTATAGACAGATTTAGATACAAAGCAAGTAAAGCAAAACAAGCACAAAGTAAATTAAAAATAATTGAAAGATTAAAACAAATAGAACATGGAATAAATATATCAGAAAACACCAAACTACCAGTATTCAAAATGGAAATAGAATATCAAAGTAGTAAAAAGGTAATTGAAATAAAAAATGGTAGTATTGGATATGCAAATGATAATCCAATAAATAATAATATTAATTTCAAAATAATGAGAGGATGGAAAGTTGCAGTAATAGGCACTAATGGCATTGGGAAATCTACACTATTAAAAACAATAATTGGACAAATACCATTAATTTCTGGACAATTATCATTTGGTAATAATTTGAAAATGGGTTATTATGCACAAAATCAAATAGATATTTTAAATCCAAAATTGAATGCAATAGATAATTTATTATTATTAGTACCAGGTATCACTATGCAATATGCCAGAACTATATTAGGTAACTTACTAATTACTAATGAAGATATAAATAAACCAATTGGAGTAATGTCTGGTGGTGAGCAAAGTAAAATAGCTATAGCTGCACTATTGGCAAGTAAAAATAATTTTATATTACTAGATGAACCAACGAACCACTTAGATATGTCAAGTGTTGATGTATTGGCAAATACTTTATCAGAATATCCAGGAACATTACTTGTAGTAAGTCATAACAGAGCGTTTATTAATACATTTGCTGATCATATACTACAAATGGATAAAATAAAACCACCTGAATTAGTGGGAGTAGACTGAAATGTTTTCATTATTTGTAATGTTGCATTACAATTATAACGCATAATTATGAGGAACAATAAATATAATATATATTTTGGTATGATATTGTAATACATAAGTTAAATGAATTATCTTTATTGATATGATTGATTGTGACTTATGTGCTAATTTTTCATTATCTTAAATTATCGACATATCATATAATTTAATTAGTTATATTAGAATACTGTTAATAATATACATGGATAATAATAATTTCATGTCTTTTCAAGATATTATATTTAATCTTCAGAAGTATTGGTCAAATTATGGATGTGTAATAACTCAACCATATGATACTGAAGTTGGAGCAGGTACTT
Source organism: Alphaproteobacteria bacterium (assembly GCA_017475965.1). Taxonomy (GTDB): domain Bacteria; phylum Pseudomonadota; class Alphaproteobacteria; order RUG11792; family RUG11792; genus RUG11792. The sequence goes on from JAFVEL010000047.1 coordinate 1,288, forward strand.
CACATTACCTAACTACTCTTAAGGCATTAGGAGATGATTATTGGAATGTAGCTTTTGTACAACCTTGTAGAAGACCAAAGGATGGAAGGTATGCTGAAAATCCAAATAGAACTCAGTATTATTTCCAATTTCAAGTAATACTTAAGCCAACACCAACTAATCCTCAAGAATTATATTTAAAAAGTTTAGAAGCATTAAATTTTGATTTAAATGCACACGATATTAGATTTGTTGAAGATGATTGGGAAAATCCATCTCTTGGAGCTTCAGGTGTTGGATGGGAAATATGGTGTGATGGTATGGAAATTACACAATTCACATATTTTCAACAAGTTGGAGGACTACAGTGTTCAGTGATACCAGTAGAAATAACATATGGATTAGAACGCATTGCTACATTCATACAGAATGTTGAAAATCATTTTGATATAAATTGGAATGGTAGATTTGATAATAAAAAACTAACATATGGAGATATTCTAAAGAGATTTGAAAGAGAATTTTCTTTTTATAATTTTGATGTAGCTTCTGTTGATATATTACTTGAACATTTCAATGATTATGAGAAAGAATGCAAGAAACTATTGGCACATAATCTAGTATTGCCAGCTTATGAACAATGTGTCAAGGCAAATCATTGTTTTAATTTACTTGATGCTAGGGGGGTTATATCAGTAACTGAGAGAGCTGGATACATTAGTAGAGTTAGAGCATTAGCAAAGAATTGTTGTCAAGCATGGATTGGAAAGGAGGCACTATAATGTATAATGTGAATAATAATTTAACAAATTCAATTAGTGCAATTAATGAACTATTAATAGAGTTATTTACAGAAGATATTCCTGCTAAATTACATAAAAGAGCAATTAGTGATTCTAAAATAGTATTTACCAAGATATTGGATCAATATAAAGCAGAATATGATAGTATTGAAACATATATTTCATCTCGTCACTTAGCAATTAGAGTTATTGGATTGCATGATAAAACAAAAGCTATAAGTGCTTCAAAACGTGGTCCTAAAGTAACTGCAGATAGTAAAATAATAGAATGCTTTTTACAAGCTAACAATACTACCTTGGAACAACTTGAAGTAAAAAATGATTACTATTATGTGAATAATACCAAAGAAGGTAGCAGTATAGAATCAATAATACAAAATATAATAGAACAATTTATTGATACTATGCCATGGCCTAAATTTATGCATTGGTCATTAGAGAATTCGAATGAATTAAGTACATTTTGGATTAGACCAATACGATCTATTATTTGTATTTACAATAATAAGACAATAGAATGTAATATAAAATCGCTAGGAATTGTTACTAACAATTATACTTATGGTCACAGATTTTTATCAAACAATATAATTGAAGTATCAAATTTCGAAGATTATAAGAATAAATTAGAACAAAATCATGTAATGATAGATTTCCATAGTAAACGAGCATATATAGAGAGAGAAATGACACAGAAAGCAGCTGCTATGGGATTACTAGTCAAAAATGATGAAGCATTATTAGACGAAGTAGCAGGATTAGTTGAATATCCATTTGTACACATAGGTAATATAGATGAGAAATTCATGGTATTACCAATGGAAGTACTTTCTACTTCAATGAAAGTACATCAAAAATACTTCACTTTAACTTATCCTGATTCAACAATAGCACCTTTTTTCATTACTGTAACTAATGTGCCAGAAACTAAAACTATGCATGATGGATTTGAAAGAGTATTGAGAGCAAGATTAAGTGATGCTATGTTTTTCTATAAGGAAGATACAGATGTAACATTAGAAGCGTATGCTCAAAGACTATCTAATGTAGTATTTCATGAAAAGTTAGGCACTATATCACAAAAAATAAATAGATTAATGTCCATTGCAAATAGTACTGAAGAACATAGAGTTATATCTTTGTGTAAAGCTGATTTAGTTACTCAAATGGTAGGAGAGTTTCCAGAATTACAAGGAATAATGGGAGATATATATGCTAAAGCTCAGGGAGAAAGCAATGATATCGCAATACCAATAAGAGAACACTATAAGCCACTTGGTGCAAAAGATAGTCTTCCAAATACATTTACTGGAGCTAGAGTATCATTTTTCGATAAACTAGATACACTAGTTGGTTTTATAGGAGCTGGTATTAAGCCAACTGGATCTAAAGATCCATTCGCATTAAGAAGAGCGGCTTTAAGCATTATAAGACTAATATTAGATTCTCAACATGATGTACTAGAAGATACTGAGTTATCTTGGTACATAGAGACATTGGTGGAATCATACGCTGAGCAAGGAATAGCATTATCTCATACTACGGAGGAAGAAGTTAGTGAATTCTTAGTAGATAGGCTTGCTGTTTATTTATCTGATAAGTCAAATGTAAATATTGATATTTGTTGGCAAGTAATTGAGTCATATAATGCATTGAAAATTAATTATAGAATAATAAAAGATAAGATAATTAAATTAAATGAATACTATAAGAATGACAAATTTAAAATAGTAGAAAATGCTTATAAAAGGGTTAATGGTATATTAAATGATATTGAAATAGATATGAACATTAATCTTGAAGAAATTAATATTAATAATGAATACATGAATAAGTTAAAGAATTTACTAATATCCTTGAATAATAAGCAATTAGATATAGATGATTTTATACAGGTAAGTGAAGTAGTTCTCGACGTGTGTGAAAATGTGTTAATTAATGATGAAAACAAAAATATTAGGAATGATAATTTATTATTAATAAACCAGTATTTAACATTAATTAAAACTGAATTAGGAAACCTTTGATTTACTATTGTGAAGAGATATATATCTTTTCACATTTTGGTATGAGATAAGTTGGCAATAAATATACGTAGTGTTTATATAATAACTTTATATAAAAAAGAGTTAAAATGAAAGTTATTGACTTATTAATATTTATTATTGTATTATATTGATGAGAATATTAAAATTTTAGGTAGTTATTTATGTTTAAGCAGTTTTTTAAAAAGATAGGATTATCATTAATATTAGTAAGTAGTATTAATGTAGTAAGTTCCATGGAGAACCAAAACAATAAATGTTTTATTTATGATGGTGGTGAATTTAAACCATTAAATAGTAATGATTGGATTATTGACCAATACAAAAAAATAGAAAACTTCAAAAAAAATGCAACATATGTGGGAAATTTATCTTTACAATCAGAAATAGATGATGTTGTATTGCATTGTACCAAAAGAGTGGAATATAATCCAGATGAAATGTGGTTTGATTACCAGGCATTATTTGATAAAACAAAAAATAAAATACTAGGTAAAAAAGACAATATTATAGTCAGACATGTTAATTTTGATAAAAATACTATTGCAAAAGATGCACTTTTTAGCACACATAAACTAGTAGATTATAAATTATTGAATAATGCAATAAATGGAAATATTGATGCACAACATTTTATGTTAGAAAATATTCTAGACTATTTACGATTTGAACATTGCAACGATGAGAATTCAGAAGTTATTTGTAACTATAAATATTTACTTAGTATACTGGTAACATTTGGTAATTATTCAAGTCTTTTGAAAGGGGAATATATGTGCTTTGCTAATAACAATTATAAATATGTTCCAATTTATATACGTTGTCGTTCAAATGTATATGGATGTGAACATTACAGTAATTATACAAATTTTTACGCTGTTGCAAGACCAATTGTATTACATAATGATATTCCAATGGATGTGTTACATGAATATTATTAATTCAATATGAAATAATATATAAGTGGCATTGTACCACTTGTATATTAAAAAATTGTTATATATATACAATAATGCAGTATTTTCTGGTTTGTCTAATACAGTTTTGGTTTTATTTATCCAAAAAAATATAGATTTAACTATTTGTTAATTAATAATTGTTATTCTGGTCTTGAGATGGAGTAATGATTTATTAAATAAAATTATGAATTACAAATTTTATAGAATTGCATCTGTTACATTGTTATTGTGTTGCTGTATATTAAATAATAGTGCAATGTGTTCTCAAACAATAAGAGTGGAAGACACCCGGTATAGGGATAAAAACAATTCTGGGAAGAGAGGATATAACGCCAGTTCAAACAATAGTAGGTGGCATCGGACAAATACGAAATATTCTGAGAATAGTTCACAAATCAGGGAGAGAAATCGTGATAGAAGCAGGTCTGAGAGTAGAAAAGATAAATACAAATTACAACAACAAGATATACGAGAAATTGTTACAAGAGTTATGAAGTCCGTATTAGACAAAGACAATAACAACAAAATTTTTGGCAGTCTTACAAAGGAACAGATTAAAACTGAATACATTGCACAAAAATTAACTGAAATTGCAAATAATAACAATAACGGACAAAAAATAGTTAACAATATTAAACCAGTAACTAATAATAGTACGCAGAACTCTGAAAATAATATAGCCAATAATCCACCTAAATCAGAGATTTATAATAAGATAACAACCTTTTTACCTGATAGTGTAAAAAAGAAGCTGTGCGATCTCAAACAATACAAAAAGAATTCAGACGAATATACTAATTTTGTAAATGAACTTTCTGACACATTGAAAAATATCATAGAATATGGTACTGAAATATATAACCAAAACAAAAGAATGTTAAGTAGTTTTAATGAAATATTTAATTATTTTAAGGAAAATAGCCGTTATTATTATGATTGTACCAAATTAATAGAATATGAGAAACGCATTATGTTACCAATTATAAATACAAAGAAGTTTTCCGAAACTTATTTTATGTGTATGGAAAGCAACGATAACAATACTAACAATAGTGGGAATATGGCATTTTGCGTTTTGGAGTTTGTGGATACTATAAATGAAAAAAAAGCATATGCTATTGTTGGAATAGACAAGACTCATATATCAATGTTCGCAGATTCTCATGTGGATAATAATAATAGTATCACTGAAGAATATACACTTAGTGAATATGATAACAATTATATTAAAAATATATTAACACCACCAAAGAAGCATATGGAGGACTATATGAAATACGAACACAGTGATTATTATCACAGCAAAAATACACTAGACATAATGAAATATAACAATTTCACAGCATGGTATTTCCCATATCGTTATCAAAATCTAACGAAATACAATGTGAATTATTTTAAAGTAAAACTACACGAAACAATTGATAAATCTGATAAGAATAAATGTAATTTTCATAATTTTGCTCAAGATAAAGAATATAAAATATTATTGAATATATTAAATAATAAAAAGATATTATATAATGTTATTCAAAAGTATTTTAATGAGAAAACAACAAATGTACAATTAAATATACATTTATTTACAAGTCTAGCAATGTGTCCTGCATGTTGGACTGTTTGGCATAAATATATTAATGGGTTGAACGAGAAGAAATTTTTAGGTAATATAAAAATCAATGAATTCAATGTATACGCAAGAGAGGAATACAATTCAAAAAGCGAACCAATCCATCCTCTATTTTTGTACGCTAAAGAAGATAGCAGTAATAATAATAAGAACCAAAACGAAATATCACAAAAAATACAAATAAATCAATATCATGATCCATATAAACTATATCAAATTTATCCATAACATAGCAAAAACAAGAGAAAGTGAAACAAACCCAAAATGGTGGGCCCGGTAGGACTCGAACCTACGACCGCCCGATTATGAGTCGGAAGCTCTAACCAACTGAGCTACAAGCCCATCCACAATTTCATTATATCAACTAACAATGTTTTCAGTCAAGCGTTTATTTTATTATTTTTATTTATGTGATTGAATAACAAGTAACATTGTACCTACAAAAAAATATAAGTTTAAAATTATAAAACAGTAAAATTTTTAATATTTGTTATTGAAATAACACCACCCCACATACACTGACAAGTGGATTTTTCAGTACAAACTGGTTTACCACAAGATAATACATTCATTTTTGTATTCATCCAAGTAGTTACAACATTAGAAACACATGGAGCTACCAATACCTTTCCTTGACTAGCTATTATGATTGATAAAACAGCTGGATTTGACGGAGTACTACACATCCCGAAGCTAATTAATGATTTAGTATCAATACTAGTAACTACTGGAGACTTTTCAAATTGTACATTGGGACTAGTGGATGTTAATGGTACTGGAACGGTACCAAATGAACATTTACACAAATTGCCAGCAGAAATTACAGACATGATTAGAATCTATATCCTCCACCAATAGATATTTGATAATTATTTGTCTTTATATCAGACATCTTACAATCTTTGACTTTCTGTTTAGTACCATCATGTTTAATATTTGGACTATAAGAAAATTCTGTACGCAAGTAAAAATTATTCCTGAATTGTTTTTCAATTCCACCACCATATAATAATCCAGCTTTGTATTTCTTTTCATTATCATTTTTATTGTCTAATTTCCAGTTATAATTCCATTTAGATAAATCACCACCGATTTTTCCATATACTACTACTGAACCTAATGCAACACCAATCTTCAAAGCACCAATAAAATTAATGCCTTTATCAATCTTAGCAATTTCCTGATTATATACTTTATCTTTATAATCCAGTGATGATCCAAAATTGAATGCTACATTACATTCTCCTCCTAATATCAATTTATCTAATAAGAAGTCATATCCAAGTGTCATGCTGGGACTTATCAAATTGCTTTTAGTATCGTAATCTTCAACTTTATTATCAGATTTTGTTTCACTTGCTGTTAATTTTGGCTTAACATATTTTACATCAAATCCAGAGTAAAATCCGCCAACTGCATTACTATTTTTATTCTCTGGCTTACTACTATCATCTTTTTTTTCACTATCGGATTCCTTAGTTGTTGTATCTGTTGTTTCGGAATCATCTGTTTCAGCATCATCATCTATTTCATCTAGGTCTTCCTGTTCAACATCTTCATTTATATCATCAATATCATCGTTTGCACTAGTACAGTTACAGTATAAATTAAATATACAAAAACATAATACTAATTTATTTATATTAAACATAATACTCCGTCAGAAATACATGACTTATTAATATAATTCTGACATAAATAACAAATAGTTACAAACATATTAACGACCTAAATCCATAAAAATAATTATAAATTGTATTCAAGCAACAATGTGGTGGACTGGGTGGGAGTCGAACCCACGACCTACGGATTAAGAGTCTGTTGCTCTACCAACTAAGCTACCAGTCCACAGTATTTATTAGGGGATATTATTTATAAAATAGACATCTCTACAGAGATGGCATCTCCTACGAGATTCGAACTCGTGTTGCCGCGATGAAAACGCGGTGTCCTAGACCCCTAGACGAAGGAGACAAAAATACAGTGGTGGACTAGGGGGGAATCGAACCCCCGACCCACTGATTAAAAGTCAGTTGCTCTACCTACTGAGCTACCAGTCCATTAATGCCTCTGTACTATTACAGTATCTCATATATTAGAAATTCAGTCAACAATTATTTTTGTAATTTAAAAACATAGTGAAATGGATTGGGATGTGATGTTTTATAAAACATCAAGTATATTGGAAATTTAATCAACAATTATTGTTATAATCTAGAAAAGTACCGAACCATATTTAAATTATATACTAAGAAATATGATATATATTTTATTTAGTTAGTAATTGTATCTATAATCTAAAAAACATTTGATTATTATATTTCAGAAATACACTATGTGTACTTGACAGTTATTTAGTGATTTTATTTATAATAAACGTATCTAGATAGAATGTTAATACAGGTTACATATATTTGAATTTGAATAATCAAAAAAAATATTGTAGTATACTTTGATATAATTTTAGTAAATATCGTATATATTTGAAATTTAATTAATCACCAGTTTAATAATTTTGCAAAAGTATTAAATCGCAATTCAATAGAATATTAGGACACATCAATGGTGGTATAAATAAAACAATTATTACATACCACCTTTTACAACAATATAAATAACATCACTTGTTATTTGTAATAAATTCGTCATTTTTAAATGACTGAGTAATTAAATAAGCTCTAAATGATTCTATATTTTTATTATCTGTTATGTATTTACTTATAAATTCTTCATAAGTATCTATATCCTTTGAGACGACAGACATTACTAGTTCTGAATTAGCAAGAGTGGTATAACAAGATAAAACTGTTGGCAATTGTACAAGTTCTTGAGTAATAGAATTTATTACAGTCTGTGTAGTAACAAGTAACTTGGCCACTATAATAGCATTAACATTGTACCCCAATTTTTGTTTATTCACTAATGCTTTATATCCTAAAATAACACCATTACTTTCTAAAGCCTTTAATCTTCTTAAACATGGTGGTGGAGATAAACCAACTGCTGCGGCCAATTCCACATTAGTAATTCTACCATTTGTTTGTAGTAATTTTATCATGTTTATATCAACTTCATCTAATTGAAATCCCATATTATTTCCCACAAATTAATAATCATAAACATATTTTGATTATAGTATAAAAATCTTAGCACTACTATAAGAATATTTTATAAAAATACTAATTAAAATAATAAATTTAGTGAATTTTACAATACCTTTGATAAATTGATTAATTGTTATGTAATAACAAATATATATAATATACACAATCTTAATAATTAGTAATATTTATTGATATACCATGTGTTGCGTTTTGAATATAAAAGGCAACGTAAATGTAAAATAATAATCAAAAATAACCTCGATATTAATGATAATTAAAATGCATTATAGTATAATCTCAATATAGTATAATTAATATCTACAAAATAAATACGTAATTAGGAGATAGTAGTGTCATTAGTAATAACAATAGCAAATCAGAAGGGTGGAGTTGGAAAAACAACTACTGCAATTAACTTATCTACAGCTTTGGCTGCAATAAGGAAACGTGTATTACTAATAGACCTTGATCCTCAAAGCAATGCTACTACTGGTTTAGGCATATATTCCACCAGAACTGGAAGTAGTTATGAGTTGTTATTGCAGTCAAAAACAGTATCTGAAATAATAATAGAGACTTCAATACCTGGATTAACCTTAATACCTTCAAATGTCAATTTAATTGGTGCAGAAGTTGAACTAGCACATGATAAAAATAAACAAAGTATTTTAAGCAAAGCATTAGAACCATATTATGATATGTTCGACTATATAATAATAGATGCACCTCCATCAATGGGAATACTAACATTAAATGCATTGGTTGCTTCTGATGGAGTATTGATTCCATTACAATGTGAATATTATGCACTTGAGGGATTAAGTCAACTAATGAAATCAATTCAACAAATAAAGAAGACTTTTAATAAAAAATTAAAATTGTTTGGTGTACTATTAACTATGTTTGACAAACGTAATGCATTGAATATGTCTGTTAGCACTGATGTAAGAGCACATCTTGGTAATATTGTATTTAATACTGTTATTCCAAGAAATGTGAAAGTATCAGAGGCACCATCATATGGGAAACCAGTATTAATATATGATATAAAATGTGTTGGTTCTCAAGCTTATATGGAACTAGCTAAGGAATTCTTATTAAAAGAAAAGGAGTTAGGATGGCGAAAAAATTAGGAAGAGGATTAGCAGCTTTATTAGGTGATATTTCCATTAGTAATGATAAAAGTGATAGTAATCCATTATTAATAGAGATAGATAATATATATCCTAATAATTATAATTGTAGAAATAATGCTAATGATAATAATATTCAGGAATTAGCTGATTCCATATCAATGCATGGAATAATACAACCAATAGTTATAAAAGAAACTGAAGAAAACAAATACATTATCATATCTGGAGAGAGAAGATGGAAGGCTGCTAAGTTAATAGGACTTACCAAAATACCATCAATAATAGTTAATGTAGATGAGAAAGAATGTAGAGTATTATCGTTAATTGATAATTATAATAGATTAAATATTAATCCGATAGACGAGGCTAATACTATAAAATACTTAATTGATAATTACAAATGTTCAATAAACGATATATCAATAATTATTTGTAAAAAGAGACACTATATAAATAGCGTATTGGGATTACTCACATTAAGTGAAGAAATACAACAATTTATTAAGGATGGATTAATAGAATTCAATAATGCCGTACAACTTGTTGGATTAGAAAACGCTATTGAACTAGCAGAACTAATCATAAGAGAAAATCTTAGTCCAAGTCAAACAGAGCAATACTTAAGAAGATTAAAAAATCCAATAAGTAATAACAAGTATGATGATAGCACAAAATCTAATATTGTTGGTACTCCAATATTACCAATAAGAAATGAAGAATCTGAAGAAATAGCAAATAGAATAGAGAAAGCAATAAATATTCCAACAAAATTAGTTATCACTAGAAGTGGTGGAAAACTTACAATATTATGTAAGACATATGAAGAATTAGATAAGATAGTAAACAAATTAATCAGTAATGATGGCTAAAAACTTTTCACTATTCTTTAAAATATTATTTAAAATAACTTGTGGATTTATTCTGCTTGGTACGCTATTTGTTGCTGGAGTATTAATATATTATGCTAGTGAATTACCTGATCTAAATAACATGAAAACTGCTATTAGAGTACCTTCTGTTGAAATAAGATCATGTAATGGTAAAGTATTAGGTAATTATGGTGATTTATACGAAGAAGTAGTACAAATAAAAGATTTACCGCAGCATGTAATAGCTGCATTTGTTGCTATAGAAGATAAGAGATTTTTTACTCATTTTGGAATTGATTTTATTGGATTATTTAGAGCATTATATAGGAACTACATTTCTCATAGCATAGTCCAAGGTGGTTCCACTATTACTCAACAATTAGCTAAAAATATATTAATAGTAGAAGGCTGTATAACTTATAAAGATAAATCTATAAGTAGAAAAATAAAAGAACTATTACTTGCATTGTGGTTGGAACATAAGTTTTCTAAAACAGAAATAATGATGATGTATTTAAATAGAGTGTATTTTGGTGCAGGTACTTATGGTATTGAAGCAGCTGCCAAGAAACATTTTAATAAACATGCAGTTCAATTAAATGTGTATGAATCGGCTTTATTGGCGGGTTCATTAAAAGCACCTACTAAGTATAATCCATCGGAAAACAGGTCATATTCCAATAATAGAGCAATGTTAGTTTTAAAGAAAATGGAAGAACAAGGATATATAAAAGATGCTAAAAACATAGAAGAAACAAATGCAAATAATACATATCAAAATAATATTAGATGTGATAACTCTCAATATTTCTGTAATTACGCATATGACCAAGCTAAAAAAATATTAGGAGATTTGGATTCGGATATAGTAGTTACTACTACTTTTGATGAAAATAAACAAAAAATAGCAGAAGAAGCTGTTAGTTACTATTATAAAAATGAAAGAGATACGTATAAATTCAAACAAGTAGCATTTTTATGTGTTGATAGAAACGGTGCAATACAGGCTATGATTGGTGGAATAGACTACCAATCAAACCAATTTAATAGAGTAGTACAGGCACAGAGATTTCCAGGCTCTGCTTTTAAAATAATAGTGTATGGAGCAGCTTTAGAGTATGGATATCAGTTATATGACCAAATATCAGATGAACCAATATCAATTGGAACATGGCATCCTAAAAATTTCGGATGGAAATCGAAAGGGTATGTATCATTGTTATCTGGCTTTTCCCATTCTGTTAATACTGTATGTGTAAGACTTGCTCAATCAATAGGATTAAAGAGAGTAGCACAGTTTGCTAAAAAACTAGGTATAACTAATGTATCAGAAGAAGATATGAGTGTTGCTTTAGGTACAACTCCAGTTACACTAAAGGATTTAACTGGTGTTTATGCAGCTTTTATGGATGGATATTATGTAGCACCATATTGTGTATTAGAAATAAAAAGAAAAAATGGAGAAGTAATATATTCAAGAGAAGAACCAGAACCGATTGAAGTATTAGATGATGAAGTATTAAATAATTGTAGAGATTTACTACATGAAGTTGTTCAGGCTGGAACTGGAAGAGCAGCCAAAGTAAACTACGATGTGTATGGAAAAACTGGTACTAACGGCGAAACAGATGCTTGGTTTATGGGATTTTATGACCCAGAAAAATATGAAAACGAAGGATGTGCAGTAGGTGTGTGGGTTGGTAATGATATTCTAAGTGATAAAATGACTCGTAAATCAACTGGAGGTAGAATTCCAGCCAGGATAGCCGCTATGTATTTAAAAAATGTAATAAAATATAATGAACAGAATAGAAAAAATCATCCTAAAATAGATAATAATAAAGATGATGATGAAGATGAGGAAACCATTTCTAATGTAAAAGATAAAGAAATAGTTAGAAAAAATAATGAACCTGATAAAACAAACAATAATAAACATATTGCCGATAACAATAAAGATACTATAAATAGTAGTGCAAATAATATTAATAATAATGACGAAAATATAGAAGATAATAATGATAACAATACTGATAATGACGATAGTGAAGATTATGATGAAGATTATATAGAAAATATATTATCCAGTAGAAAGTTAGAAGAATTTTTGGATAATATAGAGGATGATTAAAATATAATTGTAATTGGTGTAATTTATATTAGTTATAAAACAAAGTACTATCTGAACAGAATAAATTTTATTTATATTTTTTCACTATTTTGATTTAGAGATAATATAATAAATATACAAATTATATAATAATAAATATATTATAAATTGAATTATATAACAACACTTTTGATTAATTATTAATAATATTATAGAGTAGCAGTAATCATTTATAATTGGTTAATATAGCAAATATTATATTACCAGTTATGTTATTAAACATGAATGGACATAGTATTGATAATCAATAAGTGGCGAATGCACAATCCAACAAACAATGACATGCTTGGCAAAAATGGATGGACAAATGTTTAGAAAAAGGACGTGAGTTTACAATCAATTTTGGAAATAATAAGTTTGTGGAGTATAACATAAAGAAATAATTTCAATGGAAAAAAACTATAGTATATACTAAATTATCAAAAAATGTTAGTGAAATTCCAGGTGTTTCTTTCCTAATTAAAGATTTGCTATGTTTTATATTCAATGATGCATGTAGGGATGTTGTTTTTCTAGATGGCCATTCTTACTAGAACGTACTATGAATCAACAAAAAAAGAAGAATTTGAGAGTGCAACATTAATGAAATATGACAATTTATAGTGTATTGTGATTAGCAATACACTATTTAATAAGTTAATACTACAAATTATATGATAATTAATATAGAAAATATAGTGTAGTAAATATAAGTACTGAAGAGTTGAATACGCTATATACTTGATAGAAGTATATTATAACATGCAAATAAATTAGAGAATTTTATTAACTTGCAATAATAAATAACATAATTATTTGTACAATATTACTACACTGTTGTGCATTGCAACATATTAATAAATTACAATATTTTATTTGTTCAAGAGAATAACTTTAACAACATCATTTATTGAAATATGATATTTGCAATCTGTAATCATTTATCTGTAATCATTTACATGTTATTTTAGTCAAGTTTAAGTAAGTATATGGATAACAAATGACTTTTTAATTATGAGTAAAGTAATTTACAAGGATTTGATAGATGAAATTATTAATTTAGAAATCTTTAATTAATATAAATACATAAAATTACATTAATGGTATTGCAACAATGTTTAAATGAAATGAGTTTTACTACGTAAGTTACATGATGCATATACATTTCTTATTACATGTGTATTTCTTTTACTTAATATATTACATATGCGTTTAACATTACTTTTTTATTTTATTTAAAATATCAATTACTGCTTTGTCTTTTAATAAATATAGTGAGAATGTATATACTATCAATCCAATTGAGGAATATGTTGCCAATATTAATAGATTATTGATTATTGTATTCGAATGATTGATTATAATGTAATGTTTTGATAATATTACTGCTAAATGTACCAATAATGTGGATAAGAATATTTTACTTATTTGTGTTACAAATTGTCTATTGAATATATCTGCTTTCCCCAAATGTTTACTAAGAATAAACATTTGTAAGTATCCGGATATCATGGTAGCTATTGCTATTCCTGCAAATTGGAATTTCTTCATTAGTAATGCATTTAGTATTAAATTACTACATATTGCTGCAATAGCAGCTCTAATTGGTGCTTTAGTGTTTTTTTGAGCAAAAAATATTGCAGATAGTATTTTGGATAATACGTATGCTGGTAATCCTAATGACATGATACTTAATACAGTAGCAGTATTAGATACATCAAATTTAGTAAATTTACCGTATCCATAAATAACATCTATAAAATAATATGATAAACTAGCAATGACAACAACAACTGGCAATGTTAATCGCAAAGTAAATAATATTGATTCTTTACATATGTTTTGTATTTCTTGATCGTTATTATCAGTATTTTTCTTAGCCATTATTCGTGATATTTCAGGTAATAGCACTATACTCATCGATATTCCAAATATTGACAGTGGAAATTGATTTAATCTATCGGCAAAGTATAAATAAGTAATACACCCAGTAAATAAATATGAACTAAAAAATGAATCAATAAAAACATTTATTTGTGCTACTCCAGCACTAGCAATTACTGGTGCTAATTTTTTAAAAAATTGTTTTACACTGTTAGTTAATTTTGGTATTACAAAATGTGGTGTTGTTAATTTATTCTTCTTCAAAATACTATATAAATACAGATACTGAATAATAGTTGCAGATAATACACCATATGCTAATCCCCTACCAGGATGTAGTCCGTTTTTAGATAGTAATATTGCAGTTATTAATACAACATTCATAATTAATGGACTAACAGTGTATAATCCGAATCTCTGATTGGATACTAATACTCCACCATATATAGCTTGTAATGATAAAAATATTACACTAGGAAACATTATTCTTGTGAACTCTATTGTTAATGATAGTTTTTCTGGATCATTAGCAAACCCAGGAGCCATGAATATTACAAAGTATTTAGCAAATATTACTACTAGTGTAGTTACAATTATTGATATATAACATATTATTGAAAATACTTCAGAGGAAAATAACTTAGCAAATTTCTTTTTATTTTGCACCTCTAGTCCTGCCAGTGATGGCACAAATACTGAATGCAATCCTTCTTCAGAAAAACATTTTTTGAAGAATTTTGGAAATTTCATTGCTACAAGACACGTATCCATTTCAACACTAGCCCCCAAGTATATTGATAATATCATTTCTCTTACAACACCCAGTATTCTACTTAATAGTGTCATTCCACTTACTGTTAAGAATTTTTTTAAAAATATCATTTGTTTATTATTTTCCTTGTATGTCTCATAATACAATGTTAATTATATTACAATACACTGTTATGTGCACATTATATTCGATATTTGTAAATAGATATATAATTATCATATTGTGTTTAAAGGATGAAATAAAATAATACTACATAATATAATTAATACAAACTCATAAAACATGTGCTAATTTGACAAAATAAACAAAATATGTTTAACTGAAGATATACATTAAATTAAATTTGTTATATGGCTAGAATAATTCAAGCTAAATATAAAATTGATAGAAGACTTGGAATTAATCTCTGGGGAAGAGCAAAAAGTTCATTCAATAAGAGAAATTACGCCCCAGGAGAACATGGTAAGGATAGATCTAAACTGTCCGATTATTGTATTCAATTGAGAGCAAAACAAAAACTACGTGGTTATTATGGTGCTTTAGGAGAAAAACAATTCAAAAAGATATTCGCAGAAGCATTAAGAAGAACTGGTGATACATCTGAAAATCTTATAGGATTATTGGAAAGAAGATTAGATGCAGTAGTGTATAGAATGAAGTTTGCTATTACTATATTTGCAGCGAGACAATTAGTAAGTCATGGACACATAAGAGTTAATGGAAAAAAAGTTGACATTCCATCTTACATGGTAAAAGAAGGTGATGAAATATCTGTAAGTGATAGTATGCATGAAAACATTAATGTAGCTACAGCTATATCTTCCACAGAACGAGATATTCCAGACTATTTTGAAATAGATTCTAAAGGATTTAAAGGAAAATTTGTTAGAGTACCAAAACTTTCCGAGGTACCTTATCCAGTACAAATGGAACCAAACTTGGTAGTTGAATTCTATTCCAGATAAAATTCAATAAGTCTTTTATATTACTACTATGTAACATTGTGTATTTCATGCTATGTGGTAGTATTTCATATATTTGTTTATAAATAGTTTTGCTAATATCAGTGGTGTTGCATCATAGTTTTTAGTGTTTAAAAATTGATTAATAATGCATAAATTTATTATCAATTTGTGATATCAATTCCAATTTTTTTACTATTTTTTTACTAACATGTGATATTCTGGTCTCGCAATAGTGCAAATGATAATGGGGTAGACTCATATGGTTTATAGAAAAGGATTAATTTTATTAGCATGTATTTACATGACTAATAATATTTACATAGCAAATTGTAATGAAAATATAGGTTTAAATAATTTAGTTAATGTAGAACCAAACAATCATCAAATAATGCAAAACAATAATATTAACAACGAGCAACAAATACAAAATGAAATTGGTATAAATGACAACTTATTAGGTATACCTGATATATTTCAACAAAACACATTAACAGCTTCATTACAAATGACAACATCATTTGAAGAATTATCCAATAAAATAAAAGGAGAAAATGATATATCAGTAAAAAAAAAACATATTAAAGATTTTTGTGATTATGTTTTTGGAAATGGATATGATAATTTACACCTTGTATTTGAAAGAGCAACAAGTTCTGAATTAAAAATAATTAAGGAAATAATGGAATTACCAATATTTGATACATATATGAAGAATTCACATTTTAATATGGAAACTAAAGCAGGTATTACTATTAATGAATTTGTAAATCAATGTCAACAAGGATGGTATGGTGATTTTACAAACAGGCAACAATTTGATTCCATATTCGATACATTTTTTGAACACACTAAAAACGAGCAATTCATGAAGGATGTAAATAAATTTAATAATACAATTAGTATGATTCAAAATTATATACACTATAATGATATTAATGTAGAATTGAAAAATCAATTAATAAAACTATTAAAAGATAAAGTTAAATTAGAAAAAGAACACATAGATAATTTGTTTTATGAATTAAATAATAAAAAAGATGAATGTTATTATAATGTAACTAAAAATTCTAATAATAATGAAATAATAAAAATTGAAGCTCCAAATGATGCTACTTCATGGTATCAACTAAATGACTTAATATATCCAATATTTTATGAAATGAACATGAGTAATTTTAAATATAAACATTTAGATGAGAATTTTGTAAAATTGAGACAATATTGCTTTAATGATTATTATAATGTATATTTTAAAAGCAATGTACAAAAAGATATTAGTTTTTTGAATTTCAAACTTCTTAAGAAATCAGATAATAAAAGTGAAAATGAAAAAAAGTTAAATAACATATTAAATAATACCAAACAAAATGGTATTACAAATAATGATTGCGAGTGGCTATTAAACAAATATGCAATTGAACCCAACATTAATTTCAAGAAGAAATACGATGACGTTTGTAATAATAGATTTATTTATGATATTAAATTAGTTGATAATTTATACAAAGATATAGATGCAATTACTGAAAATAACACATTAAGTAGAGTAAATTACAAGATAAATGATAAATATGATCAATTAAAATTAGACTTATTTTACAAACTAAAGGAACAAAATCAGTTCTGTAACGTAGAAGATACTTACTTATTAAGTAAAGTACTGTATTTAAACAATGTATAAATATCAATTAATTTGCTTAACAGATTTATTTAACATTATTTACATTTTTGATTTTATATAAATAGAATAAATTGAAGAAACAAAACAAATGAAGTATCACCATTTTCTGGTGATACTCGTAGGAATTATAGTTTTATCTATATAATGCTTAACTTTTATATAAAACTATTATTTTTTATTACAATGGTATTGTATAATTCTTACTATTACAAATACTATCAAGAAAGGATATAATACACCCAATACTTTTCCTAATACTTCACATAACTTACCAAATCCTAGTAACGACATAACATATGTTATTGCTCCAGTTACTAATAATAATACTTTTTGATTTACTTTCTTTAAAAAAATATCATTATACAAGTAATCAGTGAATATCGATGTTAAAGCTATATTAGTAGCTAAACAACTTACTGCTATTACTATTGCTACAAACCATGCTGAAGATGGTCCCAGGGACATCCTTGCTATCTCAGGTAATAGTGCAGCGTCTGGAGTATTTCCCAATACTGGTGAGTATTGTGCACCCAAGTATATTAATCCTATGTAAACTATGGATATAATTGTTCCTGCAACGAAAAATGATTTTACTGAAGATTTTCTTAATACTTCATCATTATTCTGTTGTTCTACAGGCAATGCGTTTTTTATGTATCCATATATAACGCCCATTCCCATAAATGCAGTTAACATATCCATTGTTTGATATCCCAAATTTAAACTAGTTAAAAAGGCTTCAGATGCCGATTTATTGACAGAAACTGCAGGCATATTTGGATCCTTGAAATATAATGCTAATAAAGCTATACCTAATATTCCACCAAATTTTAGGGGTGTAAAAACCCTACCAATTAGATCAACTAATTTGCCTGGACTCCAAGCCAGCATTACTAGAGCTATGCAGTATGTTATTCTGAACACATCTACATCGACTGATGGGAATGCAGCTTTTATACAATCATATGACACGTTGACATTTCTGGCTATGCCACCGAAAGGTCCAACAAGCATCATAATGCAGAACATTATAGCAAAAGTAAAATATTTGCCTAATGGTTTCATAAATTTTTTGTTATCAGCATTATATAGAATCGCGCTATAATCTCCAATAAAGTGTATAAGCACAGCGGTAAAAAGCCATCCTATGGATGCTATAAACCAGTGGTTGGCATAATTCTTACCAACTATCAATGGAAATACTATATTACTAGATCCAAAAACCATAGCAAATATAGCAAATCCTGCTACTACCAATTTCGATTGAACATTATTGCTCATGTTGAACCTTTGTTAAAAAACCAACACCATAAGTATAACATAATTATTAAAAATGTCAAAAATAGTTATAAAATATTAAATATTTAAAATAGTTATTATACTTTTATATTAATTAAATTTTAATGATTATAATTACAGGCACCAAAAATAAAATAATATTATATTCATAAAAAACGTACTAAAATATAGTGATTCTGAATTGATAAAATATAAGTTATACTTGTAATAAAAAGTAATATGTTTTGCAAATGAGTAATAATATAGGAATTTTAAACTACAATAAAAACCAATTAATAAAATTATTCAATAATATTGGTTTGCCTAAATTTCGCGCGACTCAAGTATTAGATTGGATATACAACATAGGATGCAAATCATTTCATGATATGACAAATATTGGCAAAGAATTAATTGATATTTTAAATAATAATTATTACATTTATAGACCAACAATAGTAAAAACCGATAAATCAATTGACGGTACTATTAAATTTTTATTACAGTTAAAAGATAATAATACAATTGAAACTGTTTTTATACCAGAAACTAATAGAAATACTATTTGTATATCCTCACAAGTTGGATGCGCTGTTGGATGCAAGTTTTGTAACACTGGATATAATGGTTTCAAACGTAACTTAAATGCTGAAGAAATAGTATCACAAGTATTAATAGTGAAAGACTATCTTAATTCTTGGACAATACAAAAAAATATTATTACTAATATTGTAGTTATGGGGATGGGAGAACCATTATTTAACTGGAATAATGTTAGTATAGCTCTTGAGAATCTACAAATTGGTAACACTCAAAAGATAAGTACAAAACACATAACTGTTTCTACTTCTGGAATAGTACCAGTATTAAGTAAAATAATAAATAACTTTGATTATAATCTTGCAATATCATTACATGCACCAACAAATGAAATACGTTCATGTATTATGCCAATTAATAATTTATATCCATTAAATGATTTATTGAATACTTGTAAAATATATAATAAATTACACAATAAATTAATTACTTTTGAATATTTGATGTTAGATGAAATTAATGATTCGGAAAGACATGCTAAACAATTAATAAAATTATTACATGGAATAAAATGTAAAGTAAATTTAATAAAATTTAATTCCTGGGAAGGTGATATATATACAGGATCATCAATGAACAAAATAGAACAATTTTGTAAAATATTAAATAAAAGTGGTATTACTTCAACTATAAGATGTAGTAAGGGACAAGATATAATGGCTGCTTGTGGACAATTACAATCTCAAAACAAATAGTAGTTATTTAAATATTCTGTCTAATGTTATACTTTTATTATTATCTCAAACAAATAGTAAACATATATTGAATTTTATTTTTTAATTGTAAAATCGTATAATTTAATATTATTATTATCAATTATTGCAAAAACATGGATGTACTATATAAATTAGAAAAAATTGGTAATTTATCTTTAGCATTGGGATTTTTTGATGGTATTCATTTGGGACATCAGGCAGTAATAAATAATACTGTATTAGTTGCAAAACATAGTAATATTAAATCAGCAGTTATTACATTTAATAAAAGTCCTAAATATGTATTTGATAACAATGTGAAGACAATAATAACAAATGATATAAAAATAAAACTAATATCAAGGCTCAATATTGATTATTTATTTTTTCTAGATTTTAATAAATTACGACATCTAAGTGCAATTGATTACATAAAATTATTAGTTGAATATTTTTCACCATTTGCAATTACTACTGGTTTTAATTACAGTTTTGGATATCAAAAATCTGGTAATACTGAACTATTATCCAATATGAGTAGTATGTATAACTATCATTATTTTGAAATAGGAGCAGTAAAATATAATAATACTGTAGTAAGTAGTACACTAATTAGAAAATTGATTGAATACAAACAATATAAAGAAGCCGAATTATTATTGGGACACCATTGCTACAATTTGTAGTATAAACAAATAGTACACAAATCAGTACATTATGTATTTTCCTTAATTTAAACAATATTTCATAAATTAGTTGTTATCAAAATGTAATTACCATGTTTTTATAATATGTTTGTTCTCTAAATGGAACAAGAGTCTTTATAATAATAAGTATGTAATTTGTAATACTTTATAAAAGTAAAAACAATCTTAAAAAACAATTATTAATTGTCATAGTCTATAGTATTTTTGTTTTTTTAAAAAAATAAACTTATATATAATGCATATATTATTACATTTGGTAAAACATAATTATTATATTTTATAGTATTATGGTATAATGAGGATAGTTGCCGAAGTAGCTTAGTTGGTAGAGCAGCTGATTCGTAATTAGCAGGTCGGGGGTTCAAATCCCTTCTTCGGCACCAGTTTATATTTATAACAATGTCATTTATTTCATTCATTAGTGATTCACTAAGTAAATCAGATGTAAAATTTAAAAAATTATCAGTAATTATATTAATAGCAACTGTTCTGTGTATTATTTTACCTAATTATACTGAATTATCACCAGAAGCAGTTAGAATGCTAGTTATTTTCATATCAACTATGGTTGGTATTATATTAGAAGTATGCAATCCAATAGTATTACTTTTGCTTGCAGTCACCTTTGCTTCATTATCACATACGATTAATGTACAAATGGGGTTTTCTGGATTTTCTAATACAGTCCCATGGTTATTGTTCGTGGTATTGTCATTAGCAAAAACAATAAGTAGTAGTACTTTAGGATTAAGATTAGCATATTTATTTATGAAATACTTTGGAGGTAGTGTAATCGGATTATCTTATAGTATTATTTTAACTGAAGTACTAATGGGACCATTATTACCAAGCAATACAGCAAGAGCCGCTAGTATAGGAGCACCATTAGTAAAGTCATTATCACAATACATATCATGTAACATAAAAAACGTATCAGAAAAATCAATAGGTGCTTATTTAGCATTTTTATATGCATGTAGTAATGCTTTTATTAGTGGAATGTTTTTGACTGCTATGCTATCGAATTCATTAATAGTGGAAGCTGCTCCCCAATTTGGATTAACAGTTACTTGGACGTCATGGTTCAAATACTTGGCATTACCATATGTTGTGGTATTACTAATAACACCATTTATTTTACAATTAATTTGTAATCCAAATGTGAAAAATCTAAGTGAATTAAAATCATTAGCAGCAAAAAACTACGATGAATTAGGAGAAATAACAAATAAAGAAAAACTAATAATATTTACATTTATAGGAATGTTATTATTTTGGATACTATCTGAATTCTTAAATATTCCAATAATGACTACTGCATTAATTGGTTTATGTATATTTATATTTACTGGAATATTGAATATTAAAGATATACTATCTAGTTATGGTACTTTCAGTTCAGTTATGCTACTAGGACTTATAATTTCTTTAGTTAATTGTTTAATTGATTGTAAAGTTATAGAATGGTTCAGTGGTATTATTAGTAATAGTGTTGGAGATTTAAATAAAAATATTGCATTTATTGTATTGACTAGTATATATTACTTTGCTCAATACTTTTTTACTTCGGAAAGCTCAAAAATAATGGCATTATTTGTACCATTTCTAAGTGCTGGTATGGCTGTAGGAATAGATGCACGAATATTAGCAATAACATTAGCTTCATTCAGTTCAGCATCTGATATATTAGGAAGCTATGTTTGTCCGAGCGCGTTAACTCTTTATGCTTCTGGATATTTGACTTTGAAACAGTGGATGTCTTATGGCATTATAATTGCTTTTGCATTTCTAACAATCTGGTATACTTACATTTGGATATTTTTTTAGTATCCAAATTCTGTTGACTTGAGACTATTTATTACCATATAATAATAGATGTCTTGAGCAACATCTTCCATCTTGTATTATCCATTATGATTCGTAACATTCCTAAATCTATTTGGGCAATAGGTATTTCTTCTTTGTTAATCAATTCAGCTACTGTAGTAATATTTTCAGCATCTGCTTTGTACTTGAAAACTGTATTAGAAGTATCAATAACCTATGTTGGTACTTTGGAAGCGATAGTAGAAGGAATTGCATATCTTACTAGGACATTTTCTGGTGTAATGAGTGATTATTTCAGAAGAAGAAAATGGTTTATGGTATTTGGATTTTCACTATTGACAATTTCAAAACCAATGCTAGCATTTTCTAGTACTTATGTAGGCATATTCATATCTAGAACAATTGATAGATTAGGAAATGGATTACAAGCAAGTCCTAGGGATGCGTTAGTTAGTGATTTAGCTCCTAAAGAAATAAAAGGAACATGTTATGGATTTAGGCAAAGTTTAGGATTAATTGGTTCAACAATAGGAGGACTATTAGGAATATTAGTAATGAGACAATCTAATAATAATTTTAAGTTATTATTTTTATTAGCTGGTATTCCAGCAGTATTTGCTCTATGTGTATTAATATTATTTGTAAAAGAAAAGATTAATAATCATAGTGAAACTACTAGTAAAAGGAAAATAAAATTATCATCAATAAATGAATTAGGAAAGAAATTCTGGTTACTAATGATATTAGTAATTTTCTTTATGATGGGAAAATTTAGTGAAGTATTCATATGCCTTCGAGCATGTGATGATTTTGGATTGAATGTGGCTTGGGGAACTATATTTCCAGTAATATACAGTCTAGTATCTGCATTAGTTGCTTACCCAATAGGTAGAATATCAGATAAAATAGATCGCAAAAATGTATTATTATTTGGATTTATTATTTTTACATTATCACATTTGTTAATTGGACTAGCTCCAAACTTGTATTTTATATTTTTAGGAACTATGTTATGGGGAACTCATGAAGGTATTACTGATAGTATGTTTGCTAGTTTAATATCGGATTATGTTCCAAAAGAATTAAGAGGAACTGGATTTGGTTTGTATTCGCTATTGTCATCATTATCAATGATGGTTGCTAATATAATAGCTGGATACTTATCTAGTGGATTTGGTATACATATGTTATTTGTATCTGGAGCAGTATTGGGAATAATAACAATTGTAATATTATTAGTCATAAAACCTCTTTTATGTATTGACAACAAAGGTGAAAATCTAATATAATGTAATTGTGGTCACGGAGGAGTACCGAAGCGGTCAAACGGGGCAGACTGTAAATCTGTTGGCATCAGCCTTCGAAGGTTCGAGTCCTTCCTCCTCCACCATGCGGGTGTAGCTCAGTGGTAGAGCACTAGCCTTCCAAGCTAGTAACGTGAGTTCGATCCTCATCACCCGCTCCATTTTCGTATCTATGTAAAAGGTATTTTGTAGTGTTGTTAAATAAGCTAAGGTCTCCTAAATTTTGGAATAATAAACAAAGTATTTTAAGCAAATGTATTAATCCTTTAGCTAAATTAATAAACTATATAATTACCATTAGGAATAATTCAGTTATATCTGAAACAGTATCGGTACCAGTAATAGGAATTGATAGTGTAGTAATTAGTGGAGCAGGAAAAACTCCAGCAATTGATTTAGTATGTGATTTACTGAAACAATTACAATATAATCCTCATATATTAACTTCAAGTCATAGTGGATATATAAAGAATGTAGTACAAGTAGATCCAAATTTACATTCATATTTACAAGTAGGAGATGAATCATTACTATCAGCACAAGTAGTACCAACTTGGGTTGGTAAAAATAGAATCAAAGCAAGTAAAGCTGCTATAAGTGCAGGTGCAAATGTGTTAATAATTGACGAT
This sequence comes from Alphaproteobacteria bacterium, assembly GCA_017475965.1. Taxonomy (GTDB): domain Bacteria; phylum Pseudomonadota; class Alphaproteobacteria; order RUG11792; family RUG11792; genus RUG11792. The sequence goes on from JAFVEL010000047.1 coordinate 26,304, forward strand.
TGGCTTAAGAATAATTATTTAAAGCAAGACATAAAAATACTTGTAATAGATTCTAAACAAATGTTTGGTAATGGATATTTATTTCCAGCTGGGTCATTAATGTATAAGATTGATACTAGTATAACATTTGCAGATTTGATATTAATAATAGGAGATTACAATGAAGAATTAGAAAATAACATACAAAGTATAAAAAATAGTGTACCAATATTTAGAGCTAAAATGGAAGCTATAGAAAAAGTATCAGTAGAAAATAATAAAGTAATAGCATTTTGTGGTTTAGGATATCCAAGTAAATTTAAGATTACTCTTCAAGAATGTGATTATAATATTATAGATTTTTTGATATTTTCTGATCATCATCCCTATACAATAACCGAAATACAGAAACTAGTTAATATTGCCAAGAATAACAATGCTACTCTTATAACAACAACTAAAGACTATGTAAAGATTCCTGATGTATTCAAATCTGAAATAAAAACAATAGAAATCAAATTAAATTTAGAAAATGAAGATTTAATTAATTATTTCAGCAATAAATTAACAGATAAAAGTAATATATAAAATTTTATCTACAGTGGTTTTATTGTTAAATCTTAAAATTAAAATGAGATATTTTTAAGATACTTTGACAAATAAACATAGTATACAAAATTAAAGTATCTATATATTGAATTTTGTTATTGTAGTTTTTTAAACAACTCTGTATAAAATTTATTCGTAATTTTGTAAATTTTTAATAATTTGAAAAGTATTTCCACAATCTATAAATTTGTTTGCTTCTATTACATTATAGATTACTATTGATTTATTTTAAAATTTACAGTAGAATAAAGTAAGGGCTAGGTTTTTAGGGGTTATGTTATAATGAAAAGAATATATTTAGTAGTATGTTCACTAGTAGCAATTAATTGTGTAAATATTGGACAAGCATCTAATTACAATAATTACATATTAGCACAAGAAAATAATGATCAAAAGCAATATATATTAGATAATAAAATCAATGAATTTATAAGTAAAATTGATACAAAACGTGAATGGATCAATAAAATATTATCTTATGCGTATGAAGAAGAATATGATGAGAGTGTTATTGACTTTTGTGACATAAAATCTTTAGAAGAAGTATTACAGGATTTTATTAAATATGGAAATTTACAATCGAAGTTGTTATATAATACAATAAAAAGTAATAATGAACAACTTTTGCAAGACTATGATTTCCTATTATTGTTTAGAGAAATATTAAAACTAAATCGAGAAATTAATGACTCAAAAAAAAATAAACAAGTAAATATTTGCAACTATTCTTTTATATGGAATAGTTGTAATGTAATATTATCTTGTATCAGTTGCAATCACAATGCAACTCTGTAGTAACAAATGAAGTTATTATATTAATTATCCAATAAGCATTTTATAAATAATTTACACAACAAATAAAACCAAATTATCACAGATATTAATCTGTAATATTGTAGTCAATATATTGGCATTAAGCTCTAGTTGGAGAAACCACTGTTTTTGACCAATAATCAATACAATTAGTTATGTTCTTCTTAAATTGAACAAAATCAAATGACTTACAAATATATCCAGATGAACCATATTTATATGATTGTTCCATTAGAGCAGAATCAACATTACTAGTAAGCATTATTATTGGAATATTACCAAGCATTGAGTCTCTTTTCATATCTTTTAATATAGCTATACCATTTTTATTCGGTAAATATATATCAAGAAATATCAAATCTGGTTTTGGAAAATCAGTACACATAGTCTTGTATTTAAGAAATGACATTAACTGATTACTATCATGAACACATAATATATTAATTGAATCTATTCCTTGTAAGGCTTTTCTAGTAATCGCCTCATCTCCTGGATTATCTTCAACTATTAATATATTAAAATTATTTTGTTCTCTAATTTTATTATTTTTCAATTTTATATCGTTATTGTGCATTATTAATTCTTTGAAAAAAGAATCAATTGGAGAATTGTACGCATGTGCTAATTTAAATAATAAATAAGCTGATATTCTACTACATGCACTTTCATATTTTTGAATTTGCTGATAAGATATACCAGTTTTCTTAGCGACATCCATTAATGTCATATTACAACGTATTCTCCTATCCCTCAATTGTTTTCCTATGTAGTCATCAAATACTTTACTACTGTTTAATGAACAACACATATATATACCTCCTTTGTATCAAAATCTAAACTATTATATATAATTTATATTACATAACTTATTATTACTAGTTTTATAATATAAACCACATAATTGTATTTCAATATTATCAACCAGCAATCTTTTATTATTTAATTAATAATAAATATAAATTCCATCTTATATAAATCATAATTTTTTAAGTATCTATTTTGTGATACTAATTTTATAAAGCGGGTAATTTTATTTCATAAGCACAACCAATTTTTTCTTCTAATAAAGTTATGCTCCCATTATTCTTCTTTATTAATTCTCGTACTATTGGTAACCCAAAACTTGCTATTACACTATCACTTATTTCCTCATTTAGTGTACGTTTAATTTCTACTTTAGTATCCCTATTTAATAACTTACCATTATCTTCAAATAATAGAACTATATTATCATTTATTTTTCCATTGCATGAGATTTTAATTAATAACTCATTACACACAGCATATTTTATTGAGTTTTCTATTAAATTCTTAAATATTCTGAATAAATCTATTGCACTACAATTTATTGGTGGTAAATCGTCTTGTACATCAACATGACATTTTCTAATTATCATTTGATAAGACAATAAGCATATTATTTTTGTTATTATTGTATTTAAATTTTGTGATTTCATTTCTGTATTGTTCTCACTATAATTCAATATTGAATTATTAAAATCATTCAAAATACTCAAACAATTTATGGCATTATTGATGTAATACAACAGATCACTATTATTCATTGGTTGTTTATCATTATTTGCTAAATCCAATTTTATAATCTGTAAAAAACTAGAAATATTTCTCAATGGTTCTTTCATATCATGATGGTATTTCCTTAAAAAATTTCTATCCACATTCCAATTGTTTTTACTTAACATATTACCGTCAATATTATCCATTTCATTACACTAAAGCTGTATAGAAAAATACAATTAGTATTCTACTAAATATTTATAGATATAATTAGTTGTAATGTATCATGTATTTCTAATACTACGCGAAAAATTTTTAATTGTCAACACATTTTTAGTTAAAAATAATCACAGTAATTGATAAATTATTCTAGAATAAGACTAATAAAATTGATTTTTTATTATTGTATAAAAAATTCGCGTATTGGTTGTATTTTTAGAAACTATGACACTGATTTATCATATTTGCAATTATGTTATAATATTGCATGGGGTTGTTCTTATTATAGTGATAGTTTATGAAGTTTTGTAATAATAAATTATACATGTGTTTTGCAGTATCAATTGTCAATGGCAGTATTGTTAATGCAAGTAATACTAAATACAATAAAAATCAAATATTTTGTTGTTGTGATACTAATGCAAATTGTAACGATACAACTGATATTGTGAATTCAATACATACTGTCCAATATAATAATACTAGTAGAGATAAAGAGAATATTTATAATAACCATTTGTTCTTAGAAAGAATTGATATTAAGAAACCTAGAGTTAATAAATACAAACGTAAAATATACTTAGATAATAATATTGTACTTAATAGTAATTCTATAAAAATAGACAAGTGGAATAAAACAGATGATAATATCATTGAGAAGAAGCAACCAAAAATAAAATTATTAAATATAAAAACTTATTTAAAAAATCCGAACACAAAAACTAACAACAATTATTTGAATACTATAGAAAATGCAAATAAAACATATGATGTAATACAATACACAAAACAAAATAATACAATGAACAATTTTTACAAGAAATCAAAAAAGTATACATCTAGAAATAATAATAAAAATGATTTATATATTTTTAATAACACACAAGACATACCTAGAATTATAGTATCAGATAATACACAAAATAACTTCTATGCCACTGTTACAAAGTACAATGCAAAAAATAAATTATGTAAAAATAGTAGGTATAACGTAAATACAACCTATGATATACCAAAAATGACAATTGATATCTCTAAAAATACTACTGATGAATTTAATATGACGCATTATAATATTAATAATAAAACCAAATCAAAAACTACAAATATACCAAGAGATTATAACAATAATACAATTAATATTACTAGAATCAGAAAATGTGATATAAAACCAATAATAACACAGAAAAATTTAATACAAGATATAACACGGAATATAGTGAATATTAAGCAAAAAGCAATTGATAAAAATAAACTCAAAAATTTAATAGATAATGTTAAATTAAAATCTCATACAAACCGATTAATTAGTAATATAACTAATAAAAATAAACAAAAAGTTCCTCTAGATAATACTAAATCAAAAACAAAAATTATAAAATTAACAAATATAAATTCCATTTTGAATAATAAAACGAACATTACTAACAAATATATACCATTAAATACCAATCAAGAGCATTATTTAACAAGAAGAAACAATCCAAAATACAATACAAATAAATTAAAAATCAATAATGTATATTACAACTTAAATAATAATTTACACAAACGTGATAAGATAAATAATCTTATTAAAAATTTGCAACCAAATGGAAATAATAATTTATACAATAACGACAATAATGAGAGTGATAGTATCAATATATCATCAGTAGATAGTTTTCTACATGCACCAAGTCTTAGTACAGAAACTATTATTTTAGATAATTATAATGTTGATAACTAATTTGCATTTTAATTATATTACAAAAAAATAAAAATATTTGACAGATTTAGTAATATTGAGTTGCAATGTAATAGAGAGGAATTTATTTAGGATTTTTATAATGTTTTTTAATAAAAACTTAATAGCAATATTGATGTTGGTTGACACATCAGTAAGGGTTAATGCAATGGAAAAATTGCCATTGTCTTCAGAAAATGGCATCAATTTAAATTTACAAAATACTGAGAATGCTTGAAGTACCATCTAACTCAATAAAGGAAAACGATAAAGAAAAATTAAAATTATTAGATGGTATTTTGTATGCGAGAAATGATATACAATCAAACATAAATTCAGTAGAACTTAACTTAACAGAACAATGCAATAAATTGGAAGAAAGAGTTATAGAAAATTCCAATGATGTAATAAAGGCTATCCGGCAAGGTAGTGAGGCAGCTTTAATAAATATAAATACTAGATGTTTGGAGCTACACAAAGATGTACTAGAGGTAAAAGAGTATGTGGCAATTGAAGTGGCTGATTTAAAAAATCAAATGAATGATGTAAAGCAAATGATTTTGGAACTGAAACAACAAGTCATGAACCTATCTCAAGCGCATCAATAAATAAAATAAAAGATAAATGTGGTATGACAGTGTCTTGAGCAGAGAATATTATAGTAATTTAATGCTGGTATATCACAAAGTTTATTTTGCAAAACAAGATATTATTTGATATTTTAATTATTATAATTGTACCACTTCTTGAGAGTACATAATAATTATTATAAGAAAATACATTGTATGTTATTACAGCAAATAATCGGTTTGTACAATAAAATAAAATTACAATGAAAGAGTGTAATTAAAAGGTTGTGTAACTTATTTTTTTGTGCAATACGACTATTTAATGAATATATTGCATTACTGTATATGAAACAATAACAAAATAAAAACATTCTTATATTTTGATTAGGAACTTTATATCAAAATATAAATCCGATGTATAGAAAGTTTGTTGTTATTTAGATTGCTATGATTTTGACAATGAATGTAGTACAATTAAAATGTAAATAATACTTTAGGGGTTTTTTATAATGTTTTTAAATAAAATTGTAATATTATGCTTGATAGTATCAACATGTAATTCTACAGAATATTATATATATCCAAAATATAATAGTAATGATAAACATAATATTATCAAACAATTTTATAAGCAGCAATCTAAAGAAATATCAGATAATAAATATATTAGTACTCAGTCGGAACAAGAACCTGATTTAATAACACAAATAAAATGTTCTCAAATACGATTGTCGGAATCAATTAATAATTTAATGTCTACAGCAAATAATAATACTAATACAATTATAGAATTACTAAGAGAATCTGCCAAAGATTTAACCAAAAACATAAAAATAAATATAAATACAGTAAAGTTCAATACAAAAGAAAAAATAGATCAATTATCTTCTAATATTAATACAAATGTAATAACTCCAATTATTAAATCAATTGATAATAATACTAATTTAATACTTGACACAAACAAAACTAACATGATGAAAAGCAATAATGATATATTATGTGACAAAATATGTAGTAAATTAACTGAAAGTTTTACAAAAATTCTACAAGATAATATTCCAAGACATAAACATAAAATAAAAGGAATATTGAAAAATAAGTTGCCAAGTAAAAAATTAAATAAATTTAGTATATGTTCCGATATTCAACTTAATATATTTTCGAAAAAAAATAAAATAAGGAAAAAAATAATGGTTAAGAAAGTGAAAGAACATAGTACAGTTAATGATTCTACTACTACATCTTCTCATAAAAGTAGTATAAGTAGTTTTAGTCAAACACAAGATACATACAACAAATTAGATGAAATATTACAAAATAATAACAAATTATTTGAATGTATAGGTGAAGTACAATTTTTATTATCAATTAATCAAAATAAAATTATAACACAAATAAACAAATCAAATGACATTATGAAGAATACAATAAGTGATAATATGAATAGACATGAAAATACAAATATAGAATTATTAAAATGCTTGGAACAAAATATTACTAAGAAAAGTAATAAAAGTATAATTAACAAATTAAATAATAATAGCAAATTAATAATTGATAGTAATAAAAATATAATACCTAACCAATGTGAAATCGTAATAAATAAATCAATATTATCTGAAGCAATTAATGATAAATTATTACATACATTAAATGATATTAATAAGAAATATTCTGAAATAGAAAATCATTATAAAGTTTTATATGAAAATATTAATAATAATTTTGCGCAACATAAAGTATTAATTGAGAATGTAATTAATAATAGTGAAAATATATTATTAAATGAACAAAATATGAACAATAATATTACACATGGTATAAATTTAAATACTGAAAAAATTTTATTATCTTTATCTTCAATCAATCAATTTAATAATAACAACAATAAATTGTTTAGTAAAATTAAGAAATCAATCAATATCTTCAAGCAACCTAAGTAATTAAAGCAACATATTTTTTAAATTTGAATATATTAAATTTCCCTTATGGGATTTTTTTATTTTGCCTCATTCTTGTATATATATAGTATAATAGAATATATAAAGTATAGAAAGTAATATGGAGGTAAAATGACAGAAGAAAGTAAATTATATAAGTTAACACCAACTACCAACTATGGATTTTGTATGTATATTTGTTATATAAAATAACAAAACAAAAGCATTTTATTTGTGATATAAATTTAATTTTACATGGTATATCACTCACAAAATTAAATGATAATATATTTAACAATGTAGATTTTGTGTAGGTCAAGATGACAGTAAGAAGAGTTTAATCTCTTTATTGAATGTCATCATTAATGGTAATCCTATTATAAATGATGTAACAATATTAAACACAGTTCTTGACAATAATATAATAATATTGATAATAATACAAGTAATACAACACAAAAGGAAGATCCTAATAGTAAAGCTAGTAGATTAGATATAGAGGTAGAAATAGATAATGGAACAATAGT
>JAFVEL010000048.1 GCA_017475965.1 Alphaproteobacteria bacterium
AGAAATTAAACTCTTTTTACTATTATCTTGATCCACACAAAATCTACATTGTTAAATATATTATCATTTGATTTTGTGAGTGATATACCATGTAAAATTAAATTAAATTTATATCACAAATAAGATGTATTTAAAAACAAAATCCATTGTTGGTGTTAACCTATATAATTTACTTTCTTCTGTCATTTTACCTCCATATTACATTCTATACTTTATATATTCTATTATACTATATTCAAATAAAAGTTGTAATACATAAAAAAGCTTACAGAAAAGTTTTTACGATATAAATTAATATACAAACATATTATACAGCTTCACTATATTTCTTTTGTAACACATATATTGGTGTGATAATAAATATCATGACTACTATTGACAGTGCACAAGCCATTGGCCAATCTAGATTATTAAAGAATTCCATCCACAATATACGTCCAAATAGTAAAACATCTGAGCTTCCAAGTAATTCTGGTACTACAAATTCTCCAATTGTGCTGGAAAATACTATTATACACCCAGTAATTATGCCGTTTTTACATAATGGTAGTATTACATGCAAAAATGTACTTGCAGGACTACATCCTAAATCGTACGCTGCTTCTATGTATGATTTATCGAACTTCTCTAGTACAGAATATAAAGGTAATATCATATATGGTAAATAACAGAATAATAGTCCAATACAAACAGTATAATAATTACCAAGAAATTTTATTGGAGCTATTCCAAAATATGATAGAAAATTATTAATAACTCCATTGGTTCCTAATAAATTAATCCATGCATATATTCTTATTAATGTTGCTGTCCAAAGTGATAATGATACCATTGACATTAGTATTGACCTAGTTCTCTCACCTGTTTTACATATTGCATATGCCATCGCAAATCCAAATACAAAACATATAAACGTAACTGTGACTGATATTACTACTGTATTAACAAATGATAATAAATAATATGATTCCTTTATTAATCTAAAGTAATTTTCAAAATTTATTTTTATATTTAATAAATGCCCATCCAACCATCTACATACTGATGAAATAGGTGGAATACTAAATATAGATTCACACAAACTAGTATTAAATACTATAAATATAGGGATTATAAAAAACAATATAATCCAAATACTAGGTACTAATGACAAATAAAAATTATTACTATTATTTATGTTTTTCATGATGTCAATACCAAACTATTTTCAGATCTCCAAAATAGATAAACTGAATCTTCCCATTGGAAATTTCTTTCAGATAATCTTAATAAATTCGGAATTGTAGCCATTACTATTTTACCAGTACTGACCTTTACATAGTATATTGAAATATCACCAAGGTAAGCAATATCCTGTATAGTTCCTTGAATACAATTCTGAGGATTAGAGGGCTTAGTAGATGATATCATTATCTTTTCTGGTCGTATAGCTAATGTTACTTTTGATCCTATCGGTAGTGCTCCAGTGTGTGCCGAATAGCATTTACAATCTATGTCTTTTGTTTCAATTAATACATGATCTAATTCATGTTCAATTACAATCCCATCAAATAGATTAATACTACCTATGAATTCCGCAACGTATTTTGAATTAGGAAACTCATATATGTCATGTGGAGCTCCTATTTGCCTTATTTTTCCACTTTCCAGAACTGCTATTCTAGTTGACATAGTCATTGCTTCTTCTTGGTCATGTGTTACTAATATGAAAGTAATTCCAACTTGCTCCTGAATATTAACTAATTCAAATTGTGTTTGTTCTTTTAATTGCTTATCGAGAGCAGTTAGTGGTTCATCTAATAATAATAGCTTTGGTCTCTTTGCTAGGCTTCTAGCTAATGCTACTCTTTGTCTTTGACCTCCAGATAAATTATGTGGTTTCCTATCTTCATATCCTGATAATTGTACTAAATTCAATACTTCTTTTACTCTTTGATCTATTGCACTTTTTTTTAAATTATCTTGTTTTAATCCAAATGCTATATTTTGATACACAGTCATGTGAGGAAACAATGCATATGATTGAAACATCATACTTACTGGTCTCTTATATGGTGGTAAATTAGTAATATCAATACCATCTAATAATATTCTTCCAGAATCTGGATTATCCAATCCAGCTAATATTCTTAATAGTGTAGTTTTTCCACATCCTGATTTTCCTAATAATGAAAATAATTCCCCTTTATAAATTGAAAATGATATTTCCTTTATTACACTGATATCATCATGTGATTTAGAAATACTTTCTATTTGAAGATATGGTTTTGAATTAACATCTTGCCATATTTCAAACTCTTTTTTACTAGACTTACTAACTATCATTATATTTAGTAAAACTAATACAATTATCAATATAAGTAAATTCTATAACAACTTATTGACTAATGCTAGATCTGCTACTTATTATACTGGATACTTAGTTTTGTACTACTTACAAATAATACAATTAAGCTCTTGAATTTCATTAAATATTGCATAATATGCTATATATTTTATAGTAATTTTCTAGTATAATAATCCTATATTATATTACATCTCAGTACAATAATATTATTCAATACCTAATAAATCATATATATCAATATTACATATCTTACTAAATTTTTCTTTAATGTTATTCAATGGTATACAATAAAATTTCTGTAAATCAGAGAATGATATGTGATGTTTTTCTTGATACCATAATAATTTGGTTTCTATTTTAATATATTTGTTTATTGTTGATAATTTATCACACAATTGTATTAATTCTATATAATCATTTGTTGGAATTTTACTTAAAATATTGATTAGTAACTCCGCTTCTTCCATATCATTGTGACAAAAACTAATAATGTGTTTTTCATTAATAATTGGAAAACTGTGAGTAATACATATATTAGCTATTCCCATATTATCATTTAATATAATATTGTATCCTAGTCTGGGATGCTTATATATTTCATTTTTACTTAAAAAAAATTTCCCTATATCATGCATTTCACCATAATTAAATGCCAGTTCTTCATCCAATCCACATTTTGATGCTATTAGTTTAGCAGCCCTAGCAACCATTAATGAATGATTATAAGTAATCACTGCTCTTTCATTGTTATTCCAATTATCTGGTAAATATTTCTCTATCATTTTGATGTAATACTTTCTATAAAATCAATACTCTGTAAAACCTAGTGCCAAATACATTATAACATTTGCTAGTAAATTATAGGATACATTTAATATCCTATAAAATACTTATAATCTTCACATTTGATTAAGAACACTCTGCAAATTATCTATTTCACTATTCAATTTCTTATATCTTGGATTAGGTACATAACTGTTTCTTAAAAAATGAATATTTCTAGAAATATTATACTTTAGTTGATTAATCGTATCGTATTCTTGTTTCATGTTATAAACAATTCCAGATATTCTGGATAAATTTTGCTCCAATTTCACTGCTTCTGGTATTAGATGTGTATCAATTTCATATCCAAGGTCTATAGATGCACTCCCAAGCAAAGCAGCTTCAGCTTTAACATTAAAGCTAGGCTGAATTGTTTGCTGACAAATATTGTATAAATTGTCCAGTGATGTTTTTATTACATCATTATTTGCACTACAGCTATTACACAAAGTTATAACTGCACTTAATAGTACTTTACATAAGATATTTTTCATAATTTCTCTTAGTTAGATCCACATAATTAAATTTATATAACTAATAAATTAAAATATTGTTAATTTTCTAAAATTTTTTTCTAATGATTAATTTATGTATATACTAGTATATTTTAATATAAATATATTATTATAATCATTAATCGTCATATTATCATGTGTTTTATAAAATATATTTTTAATATAGACATTTTTGTTACTACATTAAATCGTTTCATATGTTACTCATAACTGAACAATAATCTAAATAGAACTATTATTTGCCTTCACCATATTTTTATATTTAATATGCGGTTGAAAATCATTTGAATAATAGTTTTTATCATTTTTCATGTCACTAACGAAATACAAATAGTCAGTTTTTGCTGGTTGCATGGCAGCTATTATTGATGCTCTACTGGGACAACATATAGGAGTTGGAGGTAAACCAGTGTACTTGTAAGTATTATATTTAGAATCCACAGATAAATCATTATGTGTAATTCTCTTAGTACTTATTTTACCTTGATATATATCATTTTTTGTTAATGCATAAACAACAGTTGGGTCAGCTTGCAATTTCATTTTTTTCTTTAATCGATTATGATATATTGATGATACTATTTTTCTATCATTATCTTTATGAACTTCTTTTTCAATTATTGAAGCTAATGTAATTATTTCATTGGTATTTAAATTAGTTCTATTTTGCTGTTTTATTTTTTTCCTCATTAATATCATTTGGTCTTTCATTTTATTCAAAATATTAAGTTTACTATCTCCAAATTTATAGAAATAGGTATCAGGCATTAATGAACCTTCCTCCGGTAGTTCATTTATATTACCACTTAGTATTTCATTATCATTTAATTTTTGGATTATTTTATATACTGTCCATCCTTCTGGAAAAGTAATTTTTCTAGTAATTGATTTGTTATCAATCATCTTTTTCAGAAATGTAAAGGTATTATCGTTATTATTTAACATATATTCCCCCGTTTTGATATTATTCTTTATTGAACTTATATTATCAACTATTTTGTATAGAATCACATTCCTAAATGAACCATCTTTTTTGAGAGTTTCATATAAACTATCATCTTTAGTAAAGAAAACAGAATGGTCTGGTAATTTACTTGGTTGAATTAATATTGCCACAAATGCCAATATACAACAAGATACAGTTGCTAATAAGATTCTCATTAAAAGAATAAAAAGCAATAAATGGTGGTCACGATAGGGATTGAACCTACGACCACTACGATGTCAACGTAGTGCTCTACCACTGAGCTACATGACCACTACACAATAATAGTATATAACATCCTAAAAAATATGCAATAGGATTTTATGAAGGAAACAGTGCACCAACATATTATTCTTTAGTATTATCACTTTCTTCTTTTTTACTAGAAGGTTTATTAATAAAACCATTTATTACTGTATCAATAATTTTTTCTAAATTAACACTTGATTTAGTATCTTCTAGTTCTGATTTTGGTTCTAAATATTTATCAGAATAACCAAGTGAAATAGATATAAATTTATTTCCCATTAATCCATCTGTACTAATAGATAATGAACTATCTTCTGGAATTTTATATTCATTCTTTATTGTTAGGTCTGCTCTAGCGGAATAGTCTTCTTTGTCTAATGAAAGTTTATTAACTATACCAACCTTAATTCCATTGATTTTTACATCAGCACCTTCAGTTAGTCCTGATACATCTTCAAATCGTGCAAAAATATTATATCCATCTTTTATCTTCTCTCCACTTGTAACATAGGCGAAATATAAAAAGAATGATGCAGCTACTATTACTACTGCTCCTATTACAACTTCTAATACATTAGTTTTCATAATATCTCATAAATAGTACTCATTATATAATATATTCTAACATAATAATCATAAATAATATTACTATAATTTAACATTATAGTAAATAAATTTGTTTTATATGATTAATTTGGTACATTTTTATTATTATCATGTTCAATAATTGCTTTATCATTTACTAGATAATTCTTATCATCAAACCCTACATTGATTATTGTTTTACCATCATCTACAGTCCATGCAAGTAATTTATTAATATTAAGCTTATTATTTTTAGTTATAGTAGAAAAAACTAATGTAATATTTTGTTTGTCACTTTTAATATTTACAGTAATATCATATTTATTGACAATAATAACAGGTTTTAGTTTTTGTATATCAATACTACCAGATAATAATGCATAAAGTGGAGTTGTTAATATGGAATAAGTTTTCTTTTTATTTGTTTGACTATTTACTATTGATATATATCTACCTTCCATATAAATTTCTTTTATTTTGCCATCTTTATATTTTATTTGCATTTTAGGATTCTTTTGATCTCTACAGATATTTATTGTTCCTTCACATTTCTCAATAATATTATTATTAACATTTCTAGATTGCTGTACAAATGATGCTGAAAATGATTTTAGATTATTAAAGTAATCTTCTAATATTTGCATGATATTAGATTGTGGTACTATAATATTACTTGATTTTGTATTTGATACTACTTTCTTAGCATTTGATTTTACATCTGCATTAGCAGTAAAACTTAAAGCAAACAATAATGCAATATATACGTATCTCATTATAAAATTTTATTTACAATCATATGGATAATATATAATATACCATTTTTACAAACATTTTTTTGTTACACACAATAAGGTACTTATAGAAAAAATTTACTAATATTTAATCAGTATCATGCCACACTAATACCAATAATTTTAAAAATAAGATTTATGAATTTTAACATTAAATACCTAATACTGCAATTTAGCATTATAGTATTAGTAAGTGGAAATCAGAGTGATGCTGTAACTCCAGAAATGCGTAAAATATGGGAACAAAAGTTTACTAATCCGAATATTCATCATGACAATATCAATGATAGTAATATACAAATACTAGATAATAAAATACAAGAAGAACAAACAATGTTGAAAAAAAGAGTAGAAAATTTAATAGATAATATTACAGAAGATGAAAACTTCCGTAATAGTATATCGAAAAAAGATAGAGATGAATTTAATAAAACATTTAGTTTTAATATAAATAAAATATCAAATCTCAATAAAAAACAAATCGCAATTTTGGAAAAATTTGAACAGAAATTTTTAACATATAGAAGTAATATGTTCATGAAAAATATGTATAATCAACAAAAACCAATAGAAAAAAATAGAATAATAGAAAATAATAGCAATAAAATACAACTAAAGAATTTTAGTAATAAAGCAAATAATTCTAATCATAAGTGTAACATAAAAGAAAAAAAGAAGAATAATGAAACAAATAATCATAAACAAACTCAACTAATTCAAAATGAAATACAAAAGGCACTAAAACTCCTCACATTGAAACAAAAGTTGCTTTCAAGTAATGACAAATCTGAACATAACAAACTTCAAAATACAATAGATAAATTAAAAAAAGCATTAAATAATTCTAGTAATATAAATAAAGATATACAAAGTATATTGGATTCAATAAATAGTGAAATATCAACAACTAAAGACCAGAATATTACACAGAATCAAATAGATGAAGCAGAATATTTATTTAAGTATTTCTTTTATAATGATAACAATATGATCAATAAAGTACTTGAATTTGATAATATTACTCCAGATACAATCACTGATGAACAACGTTACTATGTAATTACTTTATTAAATGAAAATAATAAGAATAAAAAATCAAGAACTAACATTAGTAGTCAATCATCTGATAAAAATAATATGAATAAAAATATATTGGAAGCCGCAATAACAAAAATTCGTCAAAAAGCAGAAAAATATGCTAATAATGATGATTATGATTCAATGATATTTTACAGTACTCAAGCTGAAGAACTGGGAAAACTATTAAATAATAAAGATACTAATACTCACATCACTACAGACCAAGAATTATTGATATACAATGCAATAAATGATAATTTATGAAAATTATTTCAATTTGGAGTGAAGTAATGATCACTCCTTTATAATGTTTATTTATATTTATTTAAAATAGTATTTTAATTAGTATTGTTAATCTTCGCTTTGTATTATTATTTTATCTTTACTAATTGGTATATTATAAGGTAATTGGTTTTGTTTTTGTTTGTATTGGTTTGTTTTTATTATAATATTTCTATCTAGTTGATATTCATTTTTGGTTAGTTTTAATTGTATATTGCCAGAATTATCTATCTTACAATTTTTTCTAACATCACAAATTTCACGTAATAACATCTCAAGGGTATTATCCTGTTTTATATTATTAGTGATAATATTAAATACTTCTTGTTCATTTTCAGACATATTTTGTACTAATGTTTCATTTGGAATTTCTAATAATTGTTTGATCTTATCTTTTATTTTATGACAATTACATTTTTGTAATATCTTAAGATTGTCAAATTTAAATACAAAATATCGCAATATATAATACGAAAATAATAACATACTACTTTTTAATACTGACTTAGTTACTTTTGCAGTATGAACACGTTTAATATTATTTATATTATTAATATCATCATTTGTAATATTTTCAAAAAATGATATATTCTCACTTGTTTTTATTGATAGTGTTTTATTTTGTTCATTTACATTACGATGTCTTTTTAATTTATCATTTACAAAACCAAAAACAGTTGTATTATCATATGTTGATGTTAAAAACTTTGATAATTTATTTAATTCTTCTGCATTAAATTGGAAATTATTAATTAATTCTTTACGAATATTATTTTCTTCTATAGACATGTTTTTGATTCTGCCTTTTCCATATTTTATTATTGATCGGTTTACTTTTTTTTGTAAAAATCGTTTATTAGTATTTTCATTTACTATATTAGTATTAATAACATTATTTAATACTTCATTGGTATCAATTTGTTTAAATATTCCTCTTTGTTCAGTACAATGTGAATAAGAGAACATACTAATTGATACTAATATTACAAAATTGCACAGTTTTAACATTGCAAACCCCCTTTTGTGTATCAATTTTATTATATCATTTTATACCGCAAAAAAATATGTTGCGGCTTTGTATTTGATATACAGCTTATAGTGTTTTATCTTACGTTAATATTTATGTATTGTGCTAATTCAGAAATATTATCGTCACTTAAAAATGGTACATTTATGTTTTCTTCTTTACTACGAAGTATACACTTCTGTAATGTCCATTCTTTTACATTGTTACTATTTAAATATTTAGCAATATTTACCATATCTTTTTGACTAATATATCTAGTATCAACTGTTGTTCTAATTTCATATTTTACATTTGAGTTTATTAGTGCATCTAGTGATTTCATTACTTGTATTTCGGAATTATTAATTTGAGTAATGTCTGAATATTTATTGAATATTTGTTTTACATCAAATCCAACCCAATTCACTAATGGTAAAACTTTTATAAAATTATTATAAATAACTCCAGATGTATGTAATCCTATTAAGAAGCCCATATCCTTAACTATTTTCATAGCATCATATAAATTGGTTTGTAATAATGGTTCCCCACCACTAAATACTACTCCTTCAAGTAATTCTATTCGAGTATTTAAGAATTGTATTACGTTATCAAATGATATATTATTTACTACATTAGTACTTTGAAAATCGGGATTGTGACAATATACACATCTTAATGGACAGCCTTGAGTAAACAAGACTGCAGATATTTTATCTGGGTAATCCAATAATGAAAAACGTAATATAGCAGCTATATTTATACACATTGTAAATTACAACACCATAATTCATATTAGAGAATATTATTTACTAATACAATTTCATCATATGTATTTTATAAATTATTAAAGTATTCTATTGCTTTATTCAATAATATTGTTTCAGTATTATTAGAACCAAGTGACCTTACACCTATACTATTTTCCTCTATTTCTTTTTGTCCTAATACTATTATTTTTGGAATTTTTAGTTTTGAATATTTACGAATTTTATACATTAATGTTTCTGCTGAACTATCAATTTGTACTCTGAAACAAGCATTAGTTAACATATTATATACACTATTTGCATATTGATCAAATTTTTGTGAAACTGTTACTATAGCTATTTGACAAGGAGATAACCAGAATGGGAAATTACCATTGTAGTTTTCTATTAATATACCTATGAATCTTTCTATTGAACCAACTATAGCCCTATGTAACATTACTGGATGATGCTTCTGTCCTTCATTATCTGTATAATGGATATCAAATCTTTCTGGTAAGTTAAAATCTACTTGTAATGTTCCACATTGCCATTCTCTTCCTAAACAATCTTTTAATACAAATTCCAATTTAGGACCGTAGAATGCTCCTTCTCCTTTATTTAATGTATATTCTAAGCCAGCTTTATCTGCAGCATTCTTCAATGATGATTCTGCTAAATCCCAAATTTCATCACTTCCAACTCTTTTATTTGGTCTATCTGAAAATTTTACTTTAATTTCATTAAATCCAAACTTAGAATATATTTCCTTTAGCATTGAACATACATTTACTGTTTCTGAAACTATTTGATCTGGAGCACAAAATATATGACCATCATCTTGCATAAAGCATCTTAGTCTCATTATGCCATGTAGAGAACCAGATGATTCGTTTCTATGACATATACCAAATTCACCAATTCTCAATGGTAAATCTCTATAACTCTTTACTGCACCCGTTTTATAACATATTATATGCCCAGGACAATTCATTGGTTTTATGGCCATAGTAGTTTCTTCATCATCTACTATGAACATATTCTCTTTGAATTTTCCCCAGTGTCCAGATGTTTCCCATAATGATTTATTTAACAATTGTGGAGTCTTTACTAATCTGTAATTATACTTTTTCATTACTGAAGCAATATAATCTTTTACTAAATTGAACAATATATTACCATTAGGTAACCAGAAAACATTACCTGGAGCAACGTCATCTAAATGAAATAATTCTAATTCCTGTCCTAATTTTCTATGATCTCTCAACTTTGCTTCTTCAAGCATCTTTAGATGCTCATTTAGTTGTTTTTTATTAGCGAATGCTATGCCGTATATGCGTTGAAGCATTGGTTTACTACTATCACCTCTCCAATATGCACCAGCAACTTTAGTTAATTTAAAGGCATCAATTGGTATAAACTTAGTGGAGGGCAAATGAGGTCCTCTACATAAATCTAGAAAATCACCAACTTGATACATACTAACTGTATCGTCTTCTATATTTTCTATTATTTCAACTTTAAAATCTTGTCCTAACTTTTTAAAATGTTCAATTGCTTTTTGTTTTGTTATTACAGATTTCGAAAATTTTAAATCATTTTTTATTAATTCTTTCATTATATTTTCTAATGATTCTAAATCATCAATTGAGAATTGCTTATCAGATTGTATATCATAGTAAAATCCATGTTCTATAGCTGGCCCAATAGCAAATTTTATGTTAGGATCAATTTGTTTCAAAGCAGCTGCCATAACATGCGCTAATGAATGTCTTAATATTTTGACACCATCTTCATCATTTATTGTTATATAATTGATATTGTCATTAAAGTTATTCTCTTCCGATAAATCATACAATTTATCATGTACTTTAATTGCTATATTCTTACTCATAAATTTTTCTCCTATATTATTCATTATTTATTAAAACTAAATATTGTTCAATTAATAGATTAAATACCGTTAATTTATTTTATATATAGAAAATAAAACATATATATTACTCAACTACTTTTGGTACACAAAACATATCAAAGTTTTTATTGTTGGTATTTGATAATATTTCTTCTCTAGTATTGTTCATGACTGGTACATCTTCCCTCTCATAAGTTGTATCCTCTTGTGATAAGTCATTTATGTCAATGTTAGAAACATCTATTTGAGATAATTGCTCTATCCAATCAAATACTCCATTAATCCTACTTAAAAATTGTTCTTTTTCATTATCATCTATTTTTAATTTTGCTAATTTGCATAGTTGATCTAATTTCTTTTCATCTAAAGCTAACATAATAATCTTTATTTATAGTTATATTCTTATATATAGGATATCATCAAAAAGCATCATCATCAAACTAAAAAAACTCATTTCAAATGAATATATAAACATTACACTAGGCACTTTTCATTATTATTATAATATACAATATAATTTTATATCTTATTCATTTATCAAAACATATTGTAATATAATAACACGTATTTAAAAATTTCAATTCTGTGTTTTACACTACATATCTAAAAAACCACCAGTTTTTTGCAGTA
>JAFVEL010000049.1 GCA_017475965.1 Alphaproteobacteria bacterium
ATTTTTACTTTTTAATAATATATCTATTTTCTTAGCTACTGCACGTATCATTGGAACAGCAACTGAATTACCAGTTTGCTTACGAATATTATTGTAGCTTACAACGATTTTATAATCATCTGGAAATCCCTGTAAACGTAACATCTCTCTCGATGATAATCTTCTTATGCCATTAACAAGTAAATAATTATAAGAAGCACCATTTCGTAGTGCACATGAATAATCCAGAACTGAAATATTACCAGATTTATTTTCATGCCATATTGAAGGATAGAAAATATTTTTACCAATAACACTACGTTTACGCTTTTCTATTATATTACTACTTGCATATAGTGAATTATCTATACTATTCTCATCTTCTAATATTGTTGATAAATCATAATGTATTTTGTTAAAATCAAAATCAAATTTATTAGTAAGATTAATATCTAAAAATCCAACCATTATAACACGTTCTCTCTTTTGTGGTAACCCAAAATCAAGAGCATTAAGTATTTTATACTTTACATAATAACCAATACTACTTAAGTGTTCTAGTATGGTATTGAATGTAAATCCATTATTGTGTGTTATAAGATGTTTTACATTCTCTAGTAAAATGACTTGTGGCATGTGATATTTTAGAATACGTTCTATTTCAAAAAACATAATACCACGCATATCCTTAAAACCAAGTCTATTACCCATTATTGAAAATGCTTGGCATGGAAATCCAGCAAGACATATATCAAAATGTGGTATTGATTTTTCATCAATTTTTGTAATATCGCCACTTGGAATTTCTCCAAAGTTTGCTTCATATGTTTTACATGCATTCTTATCTATTTCAGATGAGAATACACACTCATATCCTAATTCATCAAATGGTATTCTAATGCCACCTATCCCAGCAAATAAGTCAATAAAACGAAAATGTTTCATAATATATAATTATATATCTCTGAACTTACGAAAAGTTTTAGTTGGATTGGTTTGATTATATTTCATGAATTTCTCAATACTATCTAGTGTATCTAAAGTAAAAACATTAGTATTAGGATAATCTCTTTTTAACATAGATGTTAACACTTTTCCTGGAGCTACTTCTACTACAGTATCTATTTCATTATCATTTACTATTATTTCCATTGATTCTTTCCATCTTACAGTACTAATCATTTGTCTTATCAATTCTGATTGTATTTGATCAGTATTATCAAATGGAAAAGCATATACATTTGATATTACAGGTATTTTGAATTGATTAAATTGTATATCAGACTCACATAAAAATTTTTCTAATTCTATTATGGCTGGTGTCATTATCGGAGAATGAAATGGTCCACTAGTATTTAATGGTATTGCTCTAATATTATTATATTTATTTTGTAGTAAAGTAACAACTTTACTTACAGAATGCTTATAACCACTCAGAACTACTTGTGTAGAACTATTATCGTTTCCTATGACACAAACATTAGTACCATGCTTAAAATCGTGTAAAATTGGTTCAACATCTTCAGATGATAATCCTAATATAGCAACCATGGAAAACTGTTCTGCACTACTAGAAAAAGCATTAGCCATTATGTTACCACGAGCATATACTAATTTAGAAGCATCTCTCGACGATAAAGCTCCTGAAGCATATAATGCAGTATATTCTCCTAATGAATGCCCTGCCAGAAATTTACAATTATCATATATATCATATCCATATTCCTTAGTGAATATATTTAAACACAATGCACTGGTTGTAAATATTGCTAGTTGAGCATTGTTGGTTTTAGTTAATTCTTCTATTGGACCATCTTCTATTATTTTAGATATTTTAAATGATACTGCATCTTCAATTTCATCCAATACATACTGATTACTTTTAAAAGCATTCAAAAATGAATATAACATTCCAACTTTTTGAGTACCCTGTCCAGGGAATAACAACACAATCATAATAAACTCTTAAATACAAATAGAAAAATAGAACAGGGGTGCAATTTTACTTTCCCCTAACAATATTAATAGTTACTTACGTAATCCCAAACGTTTAATCAAATTTTGATATCTTTCTTCACTAATTCTTTTTAAATATTTAAGAATACGTCTTCTCTTTTCAACAAGTATTAACAAACCTTTTTTGGAATGTATATCGTTTTTATTTTCTTTAACATGATTTGTCAAGTTTTTAATTCTTAAAGTCAAGATTGCTGTTTGCACTTCCGAAGAACCAACATCTCCTTCATGTATTGCATATTCCTTTATTGTTGATTGTTTTAATTCTTTAGTTACAGTATTAATCGACATCTTTACCTCCTAACCTTCTAATTAGTTTCCTAGGGAAAAGATATCCGTTACGCAATTCTACTATTTCAAGAAATCCATTTTGGGATTTTACCAAATATAATGAGCAGCCATTATTAGTAAAACCCAAATTATGTACCGGAATTGATTTCCCTAAATTCAAGTCGCAAGTTGTACTATCAGATATTTGGACCACAGGGATGTCGTCCAGCAAGTCCTCTACTGACGTTATCACTTCATTTACATTGTGAATCATACCAGGTAATTTGTCAAGAGGTAATCCTATATTAAATTTACCAATACTAGTACGCCTTAGTGAAATAGTGCATCCGACAGTACCCAATGCTTTTGCTATATCTTCAGAGAGTACTCTTATATATGTTCCAGATGACACATTTGCTTCAAATGAATATTGATTATTGCTAATTTGTTTTATTAATTTTAAACTATTAATTGTTATTTTTTTCGGTTTTATATTAGGTATAATACCTTTTCTAGCTAAATCATATGCTTTTTTCCCATTTATTTTTACTGCGGAAAATATGTGGGGAGTTTGTTCTATTTCTCCAATAAATTTATGTAATATTGAATTAATACTATCTATGTCTGGTATTATATTTGATTCTTCTATTATTTTACCAGTAATATCACCAGTATTAGTTCTTATACCAAATTGAATTGTAAATAAATATGTTTTTGTATTAGCCCACTTAAAGTATTGTATAAGTTTAGTAGCTCCATTTAATGCTATTGGTAATAAACCACTAGCAAATGGGTCAAGTGTTCCAATATGCCCTATTTTATTTACATTTAATAGCTTCTTACAAGTTTTATCTACTGTGAAGGAATTTATCCCTTTAGGCTTATCTATAAATAATACTCCAGTAATTATGATTTCTATCCGATTTCTTTTTACAATAAATACAGTTTATAACAACATATTATTATTATCAATTAGAAACATTGTTATATGTTACAATTAATTTGAAGTATATTATATTGAATTGTATTAAAATATGACACAAAATTCTAATAAAAAAGCATGGTTTGTATGGGGAATAGCTGCTTTTTTTTATCTATATGAACTAGTATTACGTGTTTCTCCCAGTGTAATGACTGATAAATTAACTCAGTCTTTTTCAGTAACCGCTACTAGTTTGGGTATATTAGTTTCATTCTATTATTACTCATATACTCTATTACAATTACCTTGTGGCATTATACTTGATGAACTTGGTCCTAAAAAACTAATTGGATTTTCAGCTTTATTATGTTCCATTGGTTCTGTACTGTTTGCTTCTACTAACACGTTGCAAGTAGCTCAATTTGGTAGGTTTTTAGTAGGAGCTGGTTCAGCTTGTGCTTTCATTAGTTGTATGCAAGTTGCAGCTAATATGTTTCCTAGACGTTATTTCGTACTATTAGGAGGAGCAACTAATATGATGGGAACACTAGGAGGATTACTTGGGGGATACCCAGTAGCTAAGGCAGTAAACTCAATAGGATGGCAATATACTACATTTGTACTAGCAGCTATTGGATGTGTATTGTGTGCAATAATATTTATATCTTTTCCTAATGATATATCAGTAAATAATTCACAATCGGAAGCTAAAAATACAAACTCAATAAGAAGAAATATGTCAATGATAATGCGAGATACATTTCAATTAGTAAAAAATAAACAAATACTAATAGCTAGCGTTATATGTAGTCTTATGTACTTACCAATAAGTGCATTTGCTGAGTTATGGGCAGTTCCATACTTCATGCAGAGGTTCAATATAGGAAATGAACAAGCATCTTTATCTTCAGCTACTATTTTTCTTGGAGTTGCTATAGGAAGTATTGCCATGGCATTTCTTGCTAATAAAATCAATAGTTTCGTAAAAACCATCAGAATGTCAGCTGCTCTTGGCAGTTTATTATTCATAATGCTTATATATTTACCACTTAATTTTTATATGGCATTATTAATAGTATTTATTATAGGCATACTAACTGGAGCACAACCAATATGTTTCACATGTGCTAAAGATAATGCTTCTGATAATTTATCTGGAACTACTTTGGCATTAACAAACTTCATAGTAATGCTAGTAGGAAGTATATTTCAACCTCTATTAGGATTGTTGTTGGATGCTTCTTGGACTGGAGCACTAAATGACGATGGTTCACGATTGTACGATGTACTTTGTTATAATAAATCAATATTAGTAATACCACTTGGATTAATAGTATCATATGTGTTTTCAATGTTTTTAAAGGAAACAATTAATAAAAATAATGATTAAGTTTATCATATTTTTTTACTTATGTAGTATTGGTATTAATTGTGCTAATACTACTGAACCACTGAAATTATCTACAGATCATCTTCCATTATCAAATTGGTTAAAGAAAAAATTTCCAAAAATACAATCTAAGTATTTTATAATATCCAATCCAGAAGTTGAAATAGTAGTACATGAACAGAATTCTAATACAAAATTAAGATGTGGAAGTTTTTCTAAGGTTATATTATCTATTGCAATATTAAAAAAGTATAGAACAATACAATATGTCAATAAACACAATTTATATAAATATAATAATGATAAAACAAAATTAATTGAAGATTTCTTATTACCATTTGGCAGAGGAACAAAGAATAGTACTGACATAGCATTATGTAATGACGGTGCATTCTTATCGTTATACGAAATGTGTAATATATTTTCTATTTCATATGAATACTTAAAACAACATACAGATTTAATGAAAGTGATTAATAAAAATCTTCACTGTATATTTTTCTACTCAGAAAGAGATGGTGCTGGTTGTGCATTTAGATATAAAAATAATAATAATTGCGTATTCGATTGTGTAATATTTGGAGTAAAAGATAAAGAAGAATTAAGTATTGATATAAAAAAGATATGTGATTGGTTAAATATATTTGTAGTAAATAATATTACAAGAGAATATTCAATAACTACTAATGTTTCAGTGTTCTATGGAAAAAGTAATAAACTACCAATATTGTTAGATTGTAATAGTAAAATATTAATGGTAAAAAATAGACCTGAAAAAGTATCAAGAAAAATAAGATACTTAATGAGAATTAGAGCTCCAGTACATCAATCTGATACTATTGGGTGGGTATTTTATAAAACGTCACTCTTTGATAATCCAATTAAATATACATTAAAATCTAAGCAAATAATAAAAAAAGGTGGTATATTCAATAATTTATTAGATTCAATACATTATATTATATATAATCGTCCTCGTAGAACGTAATAAATGTATTAACATTTTTTGTAATTTAATTTATTTGTTATCAAATTAATACAGTTTATTTAATATTATTGTGCCGCATTTTTTGGTAAGTTATGAGATTTTTCTTTTATTTTGTATATTTAATACTATGTGTTAAACTAATTGTAGTATAGTGTTTATTTTTTCGTAGTACTACAATTTCTTAAAGTACTACACCAAGGTGATTATGAATAATAAGCAAACAAATAATAATATGCAATTTGATTTTGCAACATTGTTAGAAAATTCATTTAAGAAAAATCAATCAAAGAATAATAGAATTGTTACAGGTAAAATTGTTGGTATAAAAAATGACAAAGCAATAATTGATGTTGGATTGAAATCAGAAGGAACTCTATTTTTATCAGATATAAAATTGTTAAAAGATAGTAATGAAGTAAAAGTAGGAGATACTTTAGAAGTATACATTGAAAGATTTGAAGACAAATTTGGTAATCCAGTATTGAGTATTGAAAAAGCACAAAAGGAAGCAACATGGAAGAGACTAGAATCACATCTTAATAATGGAGATGTAATAGAAGGAACAATAACAAATAGAACTAAAGGTGGTTTTGCTGTTGATTTAAATGGAACATTAGCATTTCTTCCTGGTAGTCAAGTAGATTTAAGTGTAGTTAGAGATATAACACCATTATTAAATTCTAAACAGAAGTTTAAAGTAATAAAAATGGATAGAAGTAGGAACAACATAGTAGTATCTCGTAGAGCAGTATTAGAAGATGTGAGAAGTGTTGCTAAAACAGAAGTTTTATCTAAATTAGAAGATGGAATGATTATTGAAGGTGTAGTAAAAAATATTACAGATTATGGAGTGTTCGTTGATATAGGTGGTATAGATGGACTATTACATGTTACTGATATGTCTTGGAAACGTATTGCTTCACCATCTGAAATCGTAAAGGTAGGAGATAAAGTAAAAGTACAAGTAATAAAGTTCAATAAAGACACTGGCAGAGTTTCTCTTGGCATGAAGCAATTATCAAAAACTCCATGGGATGAAAGTATATCTGAGAAATACAAAGTTGGGGAACAATATACAGGTAAAATAGTAAATATAACTGACTACGGAGTATTTGTAGAATTAGAAGAATGCATTGAAGGAATGGTATATAAGTCAGAACTTAGTTGGGTTAGAAATGTCAGTCCAGCAAAGGTGGTTAATATAGGTGATGTAGTAGATGTAAAAGTTTTAGAAGTAAGTCCAGATAAGCATAAAATAAGTTTAAGTATAAAGGCATGTCAACCTAATCCATGTACTGAATTTGCAGAAGAACATCCAGTTGGTTCTAAATTAAAGGGAGTAATTAAGAATATTAAAGAATTCGGAATATTTGTGGGATTAACTGATATATTAGATGGAACAGTTGCCATGAGAGATATTACATGGGACATATCCTATGACGATGAGCTTGATAGAAATAATTTTGTAAACAATAGTAAAGCTAAGAATTATGAAGTAGGACAAGAAATAGAAATAGTAGTTTTAAGTATTGATCAGAATAAAGAAATAATAAAATTGGGAATAAAGCAATTAACTGAAGATCCATATGCTAATGCTTTGAAGTCCATACATAAAGATGATGTAGTTAAAGGAAAAATCAGTAAAGCAACACCAGATGGATTGGAAGTTAAGTTAGATAACGGATTACCTTGTTTAATTAAGAGAATGGATATAGGAAGAAATAGTAAGAAACAATTAACTGAATACTCAGTTGGAGATGAAGTAGAAGCACTAGTTATTAATGTAAATCCAGACAGAAGATATGTATTACTATCAATAAAAGCGTTAGATATCAAAACTGAACACGATGTATTAAAAAAAATCAATTCCGAATCTGGAAAATCCAAGTTGGGCGATGTATTGAGTGATGCATTAAAAAAGTAATTATTAATATTAGAGGTTATAATTAACCTCTAACTATACATAATGAGTTTTTAAATAAATATTTCTACATATTTTCGTTTTATTTTTCTGGTTTACATTTATCTTATATTAAGTTCTTTTATAAACTTATCTATACTTTCCAAACAATCTTTTAGTCCTTTATTGTCTACTTTACTCTTTTCTACTATATTTTCAATTAATTTTCTAGCACTCCAAACATAATCTTCAGTATATGAGTTAAAGTTATAGCCTCTGTGATAATAAGGGTCTTTAAAACTCTTACAATACATAGGTATTATTTCCTTTCTTTCTGCTTGTTCCTCCAATAACTTAAATTGTTATTCGTAATATTTCTTCATTTCATCACTATATTGTTCTCCACAACATTTACTTGCTATTTGACTATCATATAGTGTTTTAAGAATAATTAATTATTGTTTAGCTTTTTCTATATATTCTTGTAAAGATATTGATTCATTACCTTCAAATGTATTTTTTAAGTATAAATCCTCATATTTACTAGGATGTATATTAACGTTTTCCTTTAGTACACTATAGTTATAATAAGTATCATAAATATCAGAACATTTTATTTGTATGTTTTGTACATAGTTGTTTGTAATGCTTTTACTAACTGTATCTAATACGTTTATAATATTATCATGTAATCCAGTAACCTTCTTTGATAAAAAATCATAGAAATGTAGTTTATAAAAATCATTAAAATACTCATTAATTTCATCAAGTAATTCTTCTGAATATCCCTGTATTGCTTTATGCGTACACTCATATCTATCATCTGTTTGTCTTACAACCAGACTTTTATTTAACATATCATCAGTAAACTCTTGTATAACTTTTTTTATTGTATCAAAAGTATTTAATATAGTGTTTTCATTATATTTAACAGCATTCTTATAATTAGAATCTTTATTAAGATTTTGTAACGTATTATATCCAAGTTGTAATATTTTATTATTCATATAGCAAAGTAAATACTTGAATGATATAAATTCATTATCAATATTTTGGCTTTATATGTGTTTATCTATTACATTTATAAATTCGTTCTCTTCTATTGTTCCATAAATACATTTATCAAATAATGATTTATATTTTAGCAATCGACTTGCCTTGACATAAGTGTGGCTACACCATAATTTTATTCTGTTACGGTGGAAACCATTCGTTTATTGTATGTAGCTATGTATATTAGTAAATACATCCGCTAAGTCATGCATAAAATTACCAGTTGTAGGTATTTCAGCATAATATTCGTAATCAAATTGTTCCACATACACAATTTATGATGTAGTGGCATTATACATTTATATTATTAATCAACTGATTGTTTTCAGAACCATTAATGATATATATATATAATATAGTTATAATTTTATAATATAATAATATGTAATATTTTACCAAAAGTAAAAGGAAAATACTATTTTAATTTTGATATTAGTAGAATATCATTTATGAAAGTTGGTGGAACTTGTGATGTATTATATATTCCAAATGATATTAAGTGATACTATTGCAAAATGTTTGAATATAAGTATTGAAGAGTTGGATAAAATATTAAATTGATAGATGAAATAGTGTGATTGTTTTAACACATTTGATATTATATTGCAATCAATAACATCAATATTGAATATAATTCATAACTTTTTTCGTATTTGGTATTGACTTAAAGTACATGTCTTGCTAGAATGAAATTAGTTGTAGTGATATCAATTCAATTGGGGTTGTAGCTCAGTTGGTTAGAGCACCTGCCTGTCACGCAGGAGGTCGCGAGTTCAAGTCTCGTCAATCCCGCCATTTTTCCATTGTTATTAATAGGTTCTTAATATTTATCAAATGCATGTTAATGATATTATTGTATTCGCTAGTGTTTGAGCATTAAGTGTTATGTTTATCACTGTTGTATTTTAATTTTTTATACATGATTATGTATTTATTATTGTTTCTTGTCATTCTTATAGTGCATTTTGTTTATACATATCAATATATATTGCAAGTTGATGTTTTATATTAGTATTAAAATAATTTACAGTTAATAAGATATTGCAATGATTATCAGTTCTGCTGAAATTAAGTGTATGGTACAGCAATTTTTTGTTTAACTAGTACCATTTTATAATATATACACTATATTAGATTTTATTATGTACAGTTTTGTACTTTGATGTTTAATATTTATTGATACAGTTTCATAAATATTTTTATAAACAGTGTTATTTATGTAATATGTAATTTAGTATTAATTCAAAATAAATGGTACAAATAATTGAAATATTTGATAAAAATCCTTACAATGCAATGTAAACAAACCATCACAATACATGTAACTACAAAAAATCATCGTACTAAAAAACTAATTATAATAGAAATAAATGACAAAATATTTTGAAGCATATAATCAAAAGTGTATAATTGGAAAGTGTTAAGAATAATATGTAATGAATTTAGTCCAACTACTTGGTAAAAACTTTATTACAAAATACTAAGAAAAATAGTACAAAGTATTATTTTACTTCGGTATGATTATAATAATAAACAAAAGTAATACTTCATTAAAATCACTGTTTATATGTTATTAATAGAATTATGTATTACAATATCTAAAAATCATCTGTATCATTATCAAAATCATAACTTGCATTCATTTTTTCTACTTCTACAAATCCAGTGTTAGGATTAGTTATCATACTAATGCAGGGTTTATTTGTATTTATATTACTAATGTTTTCCCATCCTAAACTATTAAGATTTATAGCATAAACAATTATATTATGTCCAAACTCTTGATTTATGAAATATTCAAAATCTTCTAATTCTTTATTTATTTTATATCTTTTATTAAAATTTTTAGTTGCTGTTTCAAGTAATCGTAAAAATGCGTTATATTTATTCCTAGATAAATTATCATTCAACCAATTTGGACATAATATTTCAATTGTATCTTCATGCCACTTATAAGTTCTTATGCAATCTTTGATTACTATAATATTACTAAATGGATTATTAATTGGTGTGTTAAAAGTCATGCTTTGATATTCATCATAATAATTAATAATTTTATTATATTTAATGTCAATTTTATATGAATTAATCGTTACTCTTTGACCTAATAAATATATAAAGTATTGAAAAATATCATTAAAATCAATTAAAACATTGCGTAGTTGATTCCGATATTTACTATTATATTGATTCATAATTATTTTGGAATCCTTCCATGTAAATATTTCGTCATGAATTTTAAATCTGAAAGGATTTTTATCAAATGGATTATTATATGTATCTATTATTTTACTGTTATCAATTAATGATGTATCTTCCTTAATAATATTATCATATTGTTTTTGTATTAAATATTTAAAATATTGTTTACTATTTTTATGAAAATTCTTCTTAAAATTGTAAATTACGTCTGGCAATGCATTAATAAAATTATTATAATCTTGTAATTTAGTATTCTTAGATGTATAAGCAATTATTGAAGAACCATCCCAATTATATTTCACATTATTGCATTTCAAATCAATCCTATAAGGAAAAGGATTACAATATTTGCTTCCACTTTTGTAAAAGTCATTGTCACTTAAAATGTTAATTTGTTCACATGCAATAATACAATCATTATTTAAACATATTATAACTAACATTATTAAAGATTTTTTCATAAAACTAACCATATGTGTATTGCATAATTATCAAATAAATAATTTTATATCCTATTTTTATTCTAATGTATAATGAGTTAAAAAATAGTTAATTTAATAACTGTATAATATTTCTTAATATTACTAATCGGAAAACTTCATATGAATATTATGTTATGTATAATATGTTATGTATAAATAGAAAATATGTACAATATTCATTATGTGTGATTGAAATTAGTAAATAATAAACAGATATTCATATACTTTCTGATATTTTTCTATTCCCAATACTATATAGTATTAAACTTAATATAAACATTAGTATGCAAAGTATTTGTCCAACTGTTAGTAATAAATTATTAGTAATAAATATCTCTTCTACATCTTTGAAGAATTCTATTATAAATCTAGATGTAGAATATACAATACCGAATATAACTGCATATCTTCCAGTACCAAATGATTTCCATTTGTTAATATTTAAATACATTATTTGTATGAAAAATGCTAGTAATCCTTCAGTCAATGCTTCGTATAATTGTGTTGGATACCTAGGAAAAGTATCTACTAATGGAAATACTACACCATATTCACTTGCCCAGATTTTTCCTACTAGTTCTTGATTGAAAAAGTTAGCTAATCTTCCAGTAATTAATCCTGCAGATGCTGCTATACTTAGTACATCTAATAATAGTAACCAAGATATACTTTTCTTTTTACAATACAAATACACATATATCATTAACCCTATTAGTCCACCATGGAATGCTAATCCTCCATGTCTTATCATAAATATTTCAATTGGATTTTCTTTATAGAATTGAAAATCGTAGAATAATACATGTCCTAGTCTTGACGATATTATTACTACTATTAATCCTATAAATAAAAATGAATCAAATTCATTTAAAGTTAGATTAGAATATCCAAAATTATTTAATTGTTTTACTATATTATTTGAAATATACCACCCAATTAATAGTGATAATGCAAATAATACACCGTACCAATATATATTGAAATTTCCTATTGAAAACGCTATAGTTGACGAATTAAGACTGAACATAATACATTAGTGTACACATTATTGTTCATTGTAACACATAAGTAATTTGATTTATTATTTTATAATGAGTATGGATATAGTGAATAATTTTTCTATATTAAAATATCATTTCTAAAATTAAATTAACATTATTAATAATACCATCTAATAATTAATGTTTTACTTGTTATTTATAAAAGTCATAATTAGTATTAATACAAATCAATATTATAGCAACATATATAAGCATTAAATAATATAATGTAAATAACTTATCCGTAGTTTTAAAATATACATAATATTATTTTAATAAAAAGCGATACATATTTAACACATTTAAAATAATGCCTTGCACAACATTATGTTCTATCATATAATATAATTATAGTGAGGGATTCGGCCGGATGGCAGAGCGGTCATGCAGAGGTCTGCAAAACCTTTTAGATCGGTTCGACTCCGTTTCCGGCCTCCACTTAGTACTTTAAGTTAACTCAATTGTTGGAATTTGAAAAATCAGTAGTATCCTTGGAAAAGCAGTTATCAGATTTGAGAACATCTGCTAAATTAAATGATATTAATGTAGCTTCGGTAATATCTAAGTTACAGGAGAAAATAGATAAATTATTAAAACAAATATATAGTAAATTAACTCCTTGGGACATAGTACAAGTAGCTCGATTACCAGAAAGACCAAAATTTTCAGATTACTTAAATGGATTTTGTGATAATTTCATTGAATTATCAGGAGATAGGTTGTTTGGGGATGATAGAGCTATAATTGGAGGATTTGCAACTATTGATGGACAGAAATGCATAATAATTGGACAAGAAAAAGGATCTGATACTGAATCAAGAATAGAACATAATTTCGGTATGCCTATGCCAGAAGGATATAGGAAAGTACTGAGATTAATGGAGTTAGCTGATAGGTTTAATTTACCAATAATAAATATGATAGATACTTCAGGTGCTTATCCTGGATTGGAATCTGAAGAAAGAGGACAAGCTGAATCGATAGCTCGATGTATTGAAAAATCATTTAGTGTCAAAAGTCCAATGATTAGTATTATCATAGGAGAAGGGGGTTCTGGAGGTGCAGTAGCCATGGCAACAACCGATTATGTATTAATGCTTGAGTATTCCATATATTCAGTAATATCACCAGAAGGATGTGCTTCAATATTATGGAAAGATGATAGTAAAGCACCAATAGCAGCATCAATTCAACACATAACAGCTCAACAATTACATGAATTAAATGTAATAGATGACATAATAAAAGAACCACTTGGTGGTGCTCATAGAAACAAACAATTAGCTATAGAATCAGTAAAAAATAGTATATTGCAGTATTTAAATAAATCAAAACTAATTACAATCAAGGAAAGAATAAAAAATCGTCGAAATAAATTTCAATCAATGGGAAATAATTATATAATTTAATATGAATTTTTGTCATAATGCAAGTCTGAAATATTAATTGCAAATTAATTTTATATTATTGACGAAATAATTACTATATGGTATAATCAACTATATATTAGTATTGTTTTATTAACAATTAATTATGAGAAAATTGTATTTATTCTTATTACTTTTTTATACTTATGATGTAAATGCAGCCTATAACACATCTTACAGTAATATAACAGACCCTGATTGTAATGAATCATATCACTATAACGGTAATCCAGTTAATTATAAAAACGTATATAATAACAATTATTGGTTTGCAAAAGTGAAGAGTAATAATATAATGACAATACATTGTAAAAGATATAAAGTAAATAATATTACTAATGGAAATGGTTCTCATTTATTAGATAGTATTTGTTCTGTTTTTCCA
The DNA here is from genome assembly GCA_017475965.1 of Alphaproteobacteria bacterium. GTDB lineage: Bacteria > Pseudomonadota > Alphaproteobacteria > RUG11792 > RUG11792 > RUG11792. The sequence goes on from JAFVEL010000049.1 coordinate 14,055, forward strand.
GATAGGATTAAACAAAAATTATTTAATATTACAACTTCAAATGAGTATTTTCTAGGTTATGAATTAAAACAATTAATTGATAATACCAATGTAATTGTTGTTCCAAACTCATGTGAATCAGCACATGATGCAATTATGGCATGTTATTTAAGAATAACAATGAAACAATTACATGATAATAAGAATGATGATTACTTTATAATACATAATAATACTTGTAATTTAATAAATATTATTAAAGATATTCAGAAAGATTATAAATATAATAACATACAAGTTTCACTCAATAAAAGTAATGATATTATTCTATCTAATTTCAAGAATGATAAAAGGTCTATATCCGATTCTAAACTTCATAAATTAAAACAATTACAAGATAACAATGACGAAAATAAGAACACTATTAATAATACCACAAAATGTAATCATGCAATAGGTAAAAACAGTAAAATTGCAAATAATAATATTTTTAGATGTAACAGATTACCATGGGAGAATATTTTTTACAATAATTATTATCCATTATATTATAATACAATAAATAATTATAATATAAAGCCAAATAATGTAATGTCTTCTAACATAAATAATAAAAATAATATTATAAAATTAAGTGAACATGATAATATTAGTACCAGAAGTAATAGTCCAGATAAGGTAAATAATTTATCTAGTAACAAAAAAGTTGTACCGGCAAGTGTGGAACAAGATAACAAAAATAAAAGTTTAATTAATGAAAATAAAATAGAAAAGATAAATAATGATGTAATAACAAATAGCGATAATATTAAAAAGATTGAAATTCCAGTGAAGTTACAAGATGATAATAAAAATGCTATGCCAAATAATATTAAACAAAATAAGCATGGTGAGGATACTATAAAAATAAAAGAAACAAATGCTGATGTAAGAACAAATATTAATAATATTAAACCGATTAAAATTCCAATTGAGTTGCAAGATTTAGATAATATAAAATTATTTCAACCTGATTTGAATAGTGGTACTAAAAATCTTATGAATAAAACAAAATTAAATTATAAAAATATTGCTATTCCTAAACTAAATTTTGATAATCTTAGTATTACAGAAAATAATAATAATAACATAATGTATAGTAGTATGAATTCTTCCAGTAATAATAATCTAGAATATAATGAAAAACACACAAATTCTGAACTATCCAGCCTGGATAATAGTATTCATACAGAATTACAGAAGTATTATCAATTATCAAAATCAGTGTCAAACATAAATTGTTCAAAATTATCTGATTATGATGAAATTAAAGAACATAGCAAGAACACTGATGAGAATATATTCAATCAAATTGAACAGACCTATAATGATTTAATTAAGGATACGAGACTAAACCAAGTAATTAGTAATTACAGTAAAGCACTTGAAATTTTGGAAGATTTATCAAATGTACGAAATTATGATTTCATAGAAGTTGAAGTCCAAAACAATTGTGATAAGTGTTTTCGTAATATATTGCTTCTGATAATGAAACAATACTGTGATTTAAATAATCAACAGAAATATAATGAACTATTAGATAAATCAATACAAATCAGGACCAAAATGAATAATGAGCTTTCAAATGTACATGTTATTGATTATGATCAAATACAACATATAGATACGTTATTTTATGATAATGATTTTGATTTAGAAGATGATTATGACCAAATTATATCTGAAGCTGATAAATTACAGCAATATTTTGAACCAGAAGATAATGACTCGGAAAGTGTAAATAGTTTAGATAACATACTAAATATTAAACAGTATATTGAACAAAATATAGATAATAATATTGAAAATTGCCTAAAAATCATAGTTGTTGTAGCACTACGGAGCATGGATAATAATCAAGGCAATGATTTAATATATAACAATTTATTACAACAATTACTTTTAAACAGTCTTCAAATGTACAATGGGGATTTATTATTTGATAATAATGGCCTTAATATAGAGCAAATATATGATAATAATACTAATAGGACACATTATAGTAACTTACTAGATAATAATATTGGTGATATTGATCATGATTCTTATAAAAATAGTTGTAACAGTGTAAAAGATTTCATGCGTAATAAATATGTACTTTCACCTATTAGTGATTCAGATATCAATCTTAATAACCATAATAATACATATGATTGTATTTGTGATGGGATTCAATTCATTACAGAGAACGATATTGAAGTAAATGGTAGTTTGCAATTTGATAATAATTCTTCTATGAAAAATGTGATACATAATAGTATTCACGGTTTTAATGAAATGGGGGACATTAATGCAATTAATAATAATTTAAGTTATGACATGATGAATCAAAGTAGTATTAGTTATAATTCTGCACCAGAAATATTATTTAAATCGGATATTAATAATATTATTAACAAAAATTCCAAACCAGTAAGTTGCAGAAATCAATTAGTACAACAAAGTATATTTAATAAAATACCTTGTAATTTTATTGTTTATAAAAAAAGTACTGGACAAATTGTTTCACATGATTATGCAAAGTATGATAAACCAATAAAACAAAAAAATATAAAAACAAAACCAATCAAGCGTATGCTTTTTAGTAGATTAACAGGAGAAAATAATATTAATAATTTATTTTATAAAAATAATTCTGAGTTATCTGATAATAATATAGAACAGGAAAATGAGTCAGATACAAAAATTGTAGTTGAAGAGATGAGAAATAGAGAGAGTGTATCAGATATTTAGTAAATTATATTAATAATAAAATTGCATAATATATATAAATTACTATATTAAAAACATATTACTATGTAACAATATATATGTAATATACCGATAACAACAAGTTATTTTATAGTTTATAATATGAATATGTAGTGTAAGCAGTAAATGTTTTATTAAAATGAATGATATCAAGAGAATTACAATTTTAAAAGGAGGATGGTCTCCAGAAAGAGAAATATCATTACAGTCTGGTGCATACGTTGCTAGTATATTTCGCAGTAATGGGTTTGATGTATATGAAATTGATGTTAAAAAGGATTTATTATACTTAACAAACGAATTATACAAGTCAAATCCAGATTACATATATAATGCTCTGCATGGAATAGGTGGTGAAGATGGAGTAATTCAAGGTGTTTTGGAAGTATTTGGAAAACCATATAGTAATAGTAATGTATTATCTTCTTCAATATGTTTTAATAAACAAATATGTAAAACATTAGTAAATGCCAGTGGAGTTAATACTGTTCCTGGTTGTTGTATATTATCATCTAATATAAAAAATATAAATACTATTATTGGAATAAGTATTAGTTATCCTTTTATTATAAAACCAGCAAGTAATGGTTCAAGTATTGGAGTGTTTTTAATAAATAATGAATCAGATTTAAATAGTGTGAAATCCAAAGATTGGATATATGGCAATGAAGTAATAATTGAGAGATACATTTCAGGTAGAGAATTTACAGTAGCTGTTATTAATGGAGACGCAATAGGTGCCCTGGAGATAACATCCAGTAATATATTTTATGACTTTGATTCTAAATATAGTGAAAATGGTTCTAATCATATATCAAATTACGATCTAGACAAAAGGTCAGAAGTGATAATGTTTAAATATGCTGAAATAGCATATAAAGCATGTCATTGTAGTGGAATAGCTAGAGTTGATTTTAGATATGATGGTCAATATATGTATTTCTTAGAAATTAATACACAACCTGGTATGACATCAAAATCATTAGTTCCAGATATATTGAGAAATAATAATATAAAATTAGTGGAGAATATAATAGTGTGAAAAATTAATGAAGTCAATAAAATATATGTTAATTATAATATATTATTCTTAACTATTCTATTGTTTTATTATGTTTCAAATCAATTTCATTATTGTTTTTTTCTAACATGTAATCTTTTCCAATTTATTAACTACAAATATTAAAGTTGATAAAATTTTACAAATATGATAAACTAACAATGAAGCGGGAAGTGGCGCAGCCTGATAGCGCATTTGTTTAGGGTACAAAGGGTCGGAGGTTTGAATCCTCTCTTCCCGACCAACATGTAGTGCATTTCTTTAAATATTACAATATTCTGTTAAGAAAGTTTTTATGTCATTTGTTATATATTCTTGAGTTATATTTGATGTAAATTCTCTGTTCATAATTTTAGATGTATACTGGTCCACTTTACCAGCAATAATTTTGCTATATTGATTACTTATCTCATTCAATACATGCCAATATGCAATATATGGCATAAATTGTTTTATACTGTCTTCAAATATATTATTAATCTTTGTTTCCATTTGTTGTACATTAGTATTCTGCTTTATAACATCAATCATACTCAGGAATTGCTTACAAAGAATTTTAATAATATTCATATATTCGGGATTAACTGTCTTACCATTCTTTTCATTAATAGATATTGAATAATGATACGCTAATATATCTACTATAAATAAGGAATAATATAATTTATATATTTCGTTTTTTTTGTAAATCACTTTTCTGGCATTTGCCAGTATCTCTAAATAATCATTCTTATCTGTTTCTAGATATTTTTTTGTTAATATTTTCATATCATTACTTAATTCCTGTATTATTTCGTTACCAATTTCGGTGTTATTGTATGCAAATATATTGTTTTCCAAAATTGGATTGTTACATTTATCATAAAAATTAATGGTATAATATATACTATCATTAATTAATTTTTTATTTTCATCAGATAAAGAAATTATTGTATTTTGTGTACCACAGAATGTTAGTAAAGATTTTTGCAATTTTGTATTAGTTATTTTTTTATTATAAGTTTTTACTGTATCATTATATTTTTGAATTTCCATTACTGTTCCAATAAGAAACAATATAAAATTTCTATATGTTAATTGATCTATTGCATCAAAATTCCGGTCATCAGAACTTTTAAAAAAGTCACACATTTCATCATATGTGGATTCTATATATTTTTCAGCTTTGTTATTAATCTCTTGATAAGCATTATTACTATAATTTATTTCTAGAATAGCATTATCAAAATAAAATGATTTCAATTTATTTATTATATTTTGTTTAGTGTTATCAATGATGGCTTGATCTAATAATAGATTTGTATCATCTGTTGATGTTTCACCTTTGTGTATTTTATTTTTCTTATGTTTTTTCTTCTTTTTTTTATTTGATTTTATTGTGTTATTATTTTGTTCATTATTAATTTCAGTTTCATTATTGTTATTGGATATTTCTTTTACATCCTCCTTTTCTATTATTATAGTATTTTGATTTACTAGTTTAGTATCGTTTTCTATTTTACTATCATTTTTATTATTATTGTATGATAAACCTTTGTTATCTTCTATTTTATTCTCTATTGTATTATTGTCGTCTGATAAATCTTTTCTCTCTTCTATGTTATTTTCTATTTTATTTTGCTTATTATCTTCTTTATCTCTTAATAATATATTTCCTTCTTTTTGTGTATTTTTTTGAAAAGGAAACACATTCTCTATTTTCAAATTATTAAAACTATTTGTTTGCTTTGGCATCTCTTTAAGTTGCTTTTCTAATTCAAGTATTCTTTGCTCATATTTAGATATTTCTTTATTTTGTTCAGTAATTGTTTTATCTTTTAAATCGGCAGATTTCTTTAAATCATATATTGTTCTATTCTTTTCATTAATTTGTTTCTGCTTACTTCTCAATTTGTCTAATATTATTTTTATAGTATTCCCTTGCTTGATAATTTGTTCTGTCATTGTTTCATTTTGTTCTTTCATTGTTTTTGTTGAAGAGTCCTGTAAACGAGATAGATTAATAAGTTGTTCATTCTTACTATTTAATTCTTTTATTCTACTATCTTGTGTCTCTAAATTTCTATATAACTTTTGTATCGTTTTATTTTGACCAGTTATTTGGTTTTGATACTGTGATAGTTTGCTTTGGTTATTATTCAACGTATCATTCTCATTTTTTAATTTATTATTTTCTTCGTTCAATATATTAATTGTCGTTCTCATTGTATTTATTTCACTTTTCGTCTTATTTATTTCATTTGTTTTGTCTTGTAATTCACTATTTAAATGATTTTTATTAGTTCTTAATTCTTCAATTAATTTATTGTTCTCTTGTAATTTATTGGTTTTAATTGATATTGTCTGTTCCAACTCACTAATTTTATTAGTTTTATTATTTAGTTCTTTTTCTTTTAATAATAATTGTTGTTTTTGAGCTTCGTTAATAGTATATAAGTTGCAATTATCATTTTCTAATCCTTGTATTCTAAAAGATTGATTTGATGCCTGTACTTTTAATCTTGACATCTCTTGATTTAAATTAATTATATAGTTATTTTGACTCTCTAATTGTTGGTTTAGGTTGTTTATACATCTCTTTTGAAATGTTACTTGCTGTTTTATTTCGAAATTTTTATCTATACAATTATAATAATTCTGATAATTACTATTGTGATTATTTTCCGTATTAAAATAGTTGCTTTTTAATTGAAAATTATTACCTTCGTAGGATACTAATTTCTTTTGTTCAGTACATTTCTTTTCTTCCATACAATACGTGTTACTTCCAAATAATATTACTGGAATTAACATAAATATATAATGTTTTAACATTATTTTTACCTTCATATATTTTTTTACAATCAAAATTGTAGCATTAATTAATTGTTTATGCAA
>JAFVEL010000050.1 GCA_017475965.1 Alphaproteobacteria bacterium
ATAGAACACATCCAATAGAAGAAGTATTATATTGCATGATACCGAATGAATCAGATAACCATTACACAAAGTTTAATGATAAATCAAGAATAATATTTGTACATTTAAGTAGATTTAAAGATGAAAAAATATTAAAGACAATAAGTAAGATGATGAAAGAATGGGCAGAGTTTTTCTTTGATCCAAAGAGAATAGAGAGTGAAGATGATGGAATGAAGGATGCACAATATTTGTGGACTAAACTATCGAGTAGTGAACAAATAAAAGCTCAGATAAGAGCGAGAGAGAAATATGAGATGGACAAAGCTAGTGAAATAGCAACAGCAAAGAACGAAGGAATAGAACAAGGTAAGAAAGAAGGATTAATAGAAGGAGAAAAAAAAGGTATTGAAAAAGGAGCACAACAGAAAATGAAAGAATTAGCATTAAAAATGCAGAGTAAAGGATTTGACAATGATACTATCGCTGAATGTTTAAATATAAGTATTGGAGAGTTGAATGCGCTATGCAATTAATAAAAGTGCATTATAAAATGTTAATATATTAGAAGATTTAATTAGTTTGCAAAAAAAACAACATAATTATTTGTACAGTATTACTACAGTACTATTATGTATTATGACATTTCAATAAATTAAAGTATTTAATTAGTACAAATGAAAACAGTAAATGATAACATGCTATTTGTTTAATTATTAGTGTACATTATTTTATGTTGCAAATTAATTAAATTAATAAATCATGTAGTTTTATATTAAATATAAATATACTTGGATTTTGAATATCCAAGTATTAATATAACAATAGTTAATGTAAAATTTTATTATTCCATTTTTCTCTTAGAGCATTGTATTGATCGGTATAAATGATAATATTTTTCATATTTTGTATACTCTTTTTGTTATATAGAAATTCTAAATTATGTTCACTTAATTGTTGTAATATTTCATTATTATTACGATTTTGTTTTTTTAGATTTTTAAAGTAATCATTCCCAGTTTGCGAAAATATTGAATCAGATGCAATATTATTATCTAAATTACAATTCATTATTTCATCACGCATTGCTATTATTTCATAAATAGCTAAATCATATAAATTGTTCGCGTGTTTAATTTGGATGCATTTACAATATTGTTTTATATCATCTAGTGTGTTTAGTTTATTATAAAGTTCACAATATTTTTTTTATATCAGATAATAAATCTAGTGTATGTTTACAATAATTTTGTATATATGATAATAAAGATTGTTCATTATGAATTTTACAATATTCTTTTACATCTTCTAATAAATGTTGTTTGTGATAACATTCACAATAATTTGATATATCAGATTCTAATTCATTTGTATCTTTTGATATATTATTTTTGATTGCATTAAATTGAGTATTGATATATTGAAATTCATTTATATTAAACGATTGCATTGCATTTATAAAACTATTATTCATATAATTTTCAAAACATTTGGTCCAAAAATCAACTTCATGCATTTTTTTCAGCTATAGATTTTATGATTTTCGTTATTTTTCGTTGTAATTCTGTATTAAGTTTTGATACTTTTGGCTAAAGTAAATTATCTTTATCATATTTTGAGTAAAATTCATATAAGAAATCAGGATAAAAATCAGCAAAATATTCACTATTAGCATGTTTATTCTGAATATGTTTAATATATTTCATTGTTATATTATCGTCACAACACATCATATTATTTGCAAGTGAATATTTCATTATATTCTTGTTTTTACGAAGATTCTCAATAAATTTATCCATTAATTTCTCATCAAAACCAGTTATAGTTTTTAATTCTTGTATTGAATTATATATAGTCATCTGTGGTAAATGAACAATTGTACAAATATTTTGTAAGCTATCATATTTTGTAGTATTCCAGAAAGTATATTTCATATAATTTTTCTGAATTTGATCGATAGTTCTTAAAGAGTCTTTTACTGATTTTTCATCAATATATTCTCTATTATTATCCATTGAATGTACTATATTAGTACAATTACACAATAATACTATGCCATGCTATGAGTGAGAATCCGATTTTAATCTTAGCCATAATCTTCCAATGTGATTTATAACAAAATTCCGCTTTCATATTAACATATTGTTAATATATGTCAATAATTTTAATAAAAATATAAAGATTAAATTTATGATGGTTTTTGTCTTATAATATTGCTATGTTGTATAGTAATAAAATGATTCAAATAATAACATGCGGTCAGTTTGCGATAATAATTTAAATAAATTGAGAAATCAATTCGATAGTCTTGAAATCGATGCAATATTTTTAGGTATGTATAATACTTTTGGTAATTACGAAAGTAATATATCAGATATACAATATTTCTCTGGCTTTTCAGGTTCAAATGGTAGATGTTTCATATCAAAAAGTAATGCAATAATATCTGTTGATGGAAGATACGTAAAACAAGCACAGGCTCAAGTAAATAATAATATATGGCAAATAGTAAGATATCCTGATACTAGCGTAGTAGATATTTTTAAAGAAATAGTACAACCAAATACTACTTTAGGTATATGTTTATACTCATTAAAATACAATAGTTATTTATTATTACTGGAACTATCAAAGAAACTTAATTTTAATATAAAATTACTTGATGAATTTCCAGTTATTATCAGAAAACTATCTAATACGAAATTATTATTATTAAATAACATGGGACAAGTATCTGTAAGTAATAATATCAATAAAATACAGGATACTTTAAATGATAATGAGGGATTAATAATAACGGAATCTTCGATGGTAGGATGGATTACTGGAGTAAGATTAGCTAAACCTACTAGTAACCATTCATTAATACCATCAGCAGCAGTTTTCATTACAAAACATAATAAACCAGTAGTGTTTTGTGATTTAACATTAGATTACAATACTGATGATTTTATAATTACTAGTTTAGATGATTTTGAACAATATATAAAACGATCTAATATTGATACAATAAAATGTAATTTTTTAAATACTTATTTGTATTTCCCATATACATTATTGCAATTGCAGTATAACGTGGTTAATGATAACTTCAGTAGTAAAATGTGTAGTATTAAAACTCCTATTGAAATAAACAATCAAAAGGACGGGGCACTATTAACATCATTAGCAATGATAAAAGTATTAGCTATGGCTGAAACAAATAATATACATTCTGAATTGGAAGCAATAAATTTGTTTTGTCAAGAACTAAGTAAAACTAGTAACTTTGTTGATTTTAGTTTTGATCCAATTAGTGCATTTGGAGATAACTCATCTATAATACACTATAACCCAAAATCATTTAGTTATAATACTAATTTTACTAGTGATGGATTGTTTTTATTTGATGGAGGAGCACATTTTAAATACTCAACTACTGATATGACTAGGACAATATATATAGGTAATAATCCTAGTAATGAAGTAAAACAGCAATATACATTGGTATTAAAATCAATAATAGATTTTTCAATAGCAAAATTTCCAAGTAATGTAAAAGCATGTAGTTTGGATGCAATAGCTAGATCTGTTTTATGGAATTACGGTTATAATTATTCTTTTGGAACTGGTCATGGAGTATCTGCATTTGGTAATGTACATGAGTATCCCAGTATTTCTACAAACTCAAATCATGAGATATTAGAAAACATGATAGTAACAATAGAACCTGGAATATATACTAATAATACTGGTATTCGTATGGAAAATATGTTACTAATAAAACATTCTGAATACTCGAATTATAATGAGTTTGAAACAATTAATTACATCCCATTTTCAAATAAATTAATAATAAAAGAAATGTTGTCTACTGATGAAATGCATTGGTTAAATAATTACCATTCGCAAGTACTAAACAAATGCTTAGATTACTTTAATGACAATGAATTAATAAAAAACTGGTTAATAAATAATACAGAACCTTTATAAATGTAAAATATAGTATTAAGATTGTACTAATTGTTCTTGATACTATAAAACATTTTTTATATTGTTTCGCGAAAATCCTTGCATGAATTTTTTATTAATTAAATGTTGTGATTTCCAATATTTAATTGGACTAAATACTATATAACTATCTGTATCTTGCCTAAGAAAATATTTGAATGCAGACCAAATAAATGCATTTACCATATCATTTAATGCAACACCTGACACTTCCTTTTTCATTTGTTTAACAACATAACCA
>JAFVEL010000051.1 GCA_017475965.1 Alphaproteobacteria bacterium
CCATTATCTTGTTTTTTTTCTGGTATTTTTGGTGTTTCTTCAGTAATGGGACCCATTGAACTTTGATAATTACTGGCATTTTGTTGTGTGTTAGGAGTACCACTTGAAGTTTCGTTATTTTCGTTCGAATTGAATTTATTCATAATATTTTCTTGATTAAATTGAAGATTCTGACCTTCTCCATAACTAGTTGTATTGCTGTACATACCTTGTATCTCTGAATCTAGTTTGTCATCACCGGCAGTCATACTTTGCTGGAATTTATTTGCTTCGTTTAGTAATGTATTATAATCATTGTTAAGTTGTCTAGCTGTATTGATTGTATTAAAGAACATGTCTCTATTTTGTGTGAAATTCTGATATTGTTTAATAATTTCTCCTGATTGATTGTCTTCTTTGATTTCGTTGAATACTTTTTGTAGTGTGTTCAATACTCCCTCTCTGTATTCCAATTGTTTACGTTGTACTGCTATATCATTCGTTTCTTTCTGTATGTAGTTTTTAATGGTCGTAATTACTGTATGCAGTTGTCCGCCTTTTAGAGTTTTTTGGTTAGTTTTTTTATCAATGGTGAATAACAAGTCTGAATAGTCGTGAATTGCTTTGGAAAAATTGGTAGCACTGCTTGTATATCCCATAATCGTTTGATTGTCCACCAGACCACCATCATTGTTCATTGCATATATATCACTTACTTTGTTACGCATATTGCCTTGGTAATCATTGTTTTTGATTTTATCAATAGCTTTTGAGAAGTTATTTAGTTGGTCATTATATTCTTCAAAATTTGGGTAAATACCTTCATTCTCTTCAGCAAGAGACTTACGCTTTGATTGCAATTTATTGAAAAAATCAACTGATCCTTTGCATGCTTTTTCTAATTGAGCTTTTTCATTATTTATTTCTAATTGATTTACATCTTCATAGTCAAACTCTTTCTCATCGTCCCAACCTACATACTTCGGATTATTATTTGGCTGCAAAACATTTGAATCACTTGAAGGAGAATTTTCTTTGATTACAGTTGTTTTACCTTTCCCTCTATTATTCATTGCATTGCCATCTTCCATGGCTGCTCCTAATTAATAGTGTCATGCACAATGCTGACTTAAAATCTACATAATACACCAATTATTGTTATATCTTGTTCATAGCTCCGTCATGTTTTTGGAATGATTTGATATTTTTATTTGATGTTTTTATGTTTATGGAGTATAATGATATTGAGATATATGTTGTAGTTGGTGGACCTTCTGAGATGTTGGATGATAATACTTTAGATTGGATACGGTTATCCAATACAAATGGTATTGGGAGTCGGAAATTCTGGTCACTAATAAAATATTATAAGACGGCGTCCGAGGCTTTAAAACATGTGTCTCAAAATAAAAGTAAAGTATTTAATAAAATTTTCATAGAAAAATTCCTTCATAATAATAAAACTAAAGTAATATTAGCAACGGATAATCATTTTTCCGATGAGCTAAAAAATAATTACTATTGTCCCCCTGTATTATATTACAGGGGGGATGTTAGTTTATTAAATAAAACTAAGATTGCAATAATTGGTGCTAGGAATTCTTCAATATCTGGAAAAACAATTGCAAATGCTATATCTAAAAATCTATCTTGTTATTTTACAATAGTTTCTGGAATGGCTCATGGTATTGATACTAGTGCTTTGACTTCCGCTCTTGACATTGGTAATCAAGTAGTAGCTGTTTTGCCATTTGGATTTGATAATGTTTATCCAAAAGACAATATTAAGTTATTTGAAAGAATAGCAGAGAATGGTTTGGTTGTTACTTCTGTATTTCCAGGTAAACCACCAGATCCTGGTATGTTTCATGTTCGTAACAGAATACTAGTGCTTTTATCAAAAGGAATTGTAGTGATAGAAGCAGCTGTCAAGTCTGGTACAATGTCTACTGCTAATTTGGCGTTAGATTTAGGGAAGGAAGTCATGGTAGTTCCCGGTTCTCCATTAGATTCAAGATATTATGGTTCAAATTTATTAATCAAAAATGGTGCTCCACTAGTACAAAGTGCTCAAGATGTATTGGATATTATTGGTAGTAATACGGTAATAAATCATACATTAGATGTTAATTCAAATAATAATTTTGTGGAAAACACAAAAAATAATAGTAGAGATATTTGTAGTGTTATATTATCAAAATTATCTACAGTACCAACCACAATCGATGAATTAGTATTAGAAACGAATTTGTCAGTATCACAAATATTATCTGCAGTTTCTGAATTAGTATTAGATGGTAAAGTTATTAAAACACCAAGTAATGCCTTAGTAATTTCTTAGTATATAATCAAATGAATAATACTGAGATTAAACACTATAATTTTGGACACAGAAAAAGGATTATAAATAAACTAAAACAAAATGGATATGAGCAATTTTATGACTATGAAGTAGTTGAGTTAATGTTATTTCTAATATTTAAAAGAAAAGATACTAAACAAATAGCAAAGATGTTACTTAGTAGATTTAAAACAATTGATAATATATTAAATGCCACAGAAGAAGAGTTAATGCAAATAGAAGGTATTGGTAAATCAACTTGTAATGCATTTAAAATAATTGATAGTATAGTAAAATCTGTATTAAAATCTAAAGTAATTAATAAAAATGTTATTGAGTGTTTTAATGATGTTATAAGATATATTAAATTAAATATGCAAAATCTTTACAATGAAGAAGTAAGATTATTATTACTCAATAATAAAAACATTATAATAGATGATATTCTAATACAAAAAGGTAGTATTGATTATGTAGGAATATATCCTCAAGAGATATTGAAACATTGTCTTAACAAATGTGCAAAATCAATTATACTAATACATAATCATCCAAGTGGTAATCCTACACCATCTTCTCATGATATATACATTACCAATAAAATACAGGAAGCAACTAGTGTATTTAATATTACGTTATTCGATCATATTATAATAGGAGATGACCAATATATATCATTTAGGAATCTAAATTTAATTAATAAATAACAACACTACTACTAATAAGTATAACTTTTGTATTATACAGTATTATAATCAATAAATGGCATGTCATATAATACTACAATGAGAGTCATTAAATAAGTATTAAATTGTGATTAAAATGTAGCTAATATGTACAAAATACTGAAAAAATCATTATTATTACGCGATAAGTATTGCAGGAAATTATGGAATCATTGTAGTATCAAATCAATGGAAGTATATAGGATTATATAATATGACAGTTAGTAATGACAATAAAATGAAGAAAGCAGATTTAATTGCCAAAATGGCAGAAAAATCTGGATTAACTAAAGATAATGCTTCTAAAGCATTGGAAGCATTTATTAGTACTGTAATTCAGGCTTTGCATGACAAGCAAGAAGTACAATTAGTGGGGTTTGGTTCATTTTATATAGGTTCTAGGAATGCTATTACAGCACGTAATCCTAGAACTGGAGAACCAATTCAAATTCCTGCAACTAATTTCCCTAAATTTAAAGCTGGAAAATTACTTAAAGACGCTGTTAATTAAAATATAGCAAGTAGGATGTTTTTCATAACATCCTATCAGTTTAAAGCAGGAAAAGTGTTGCTGTATATGTTTTTGCATAAAAAGGTATATAATAGGTATTTGTGTGATGTCCAATAATTTAATTATATAAAGTGTTTTTATTATACTATACAATCTACTTTAAAGCAAGTTTTGTTTTCTTCTTCTCTCAGTTTATTAGCTAATATTAGTAATTTTATTTTTGAAACTGGATAATAATTTAATAGATATTGAATATTAGAATCTGAGGCAACATTAGAAATTTTATATCCTTTGGATTTCAGATACTTTATTACTTCTGTGAAATCGACAACATCATTTATTACACTTAACCATCTTAAATTATCAATATTACTTTGTATACTTCGTTTTATGTTACATTTAGTATTATATCTTTTTCTAGGTCTTATACCATACCTAGTCAAAAATTTATTAACAGCAGTTTCACTCTTGCCTATCTTTGAAGCAATTATTTTTATTTGTGTACCATTTTCAAATTCTTTTTTTAGAAAGTCTATTTCTTTTTGTGTCCATTTCCTTCTAACATTCATTGTAATATTATTTAATTTGTTGTGTTGACAAATATTTATTGACATTTTATTCCTATAATAGTAATGCAATTCTGTAGTGTATAAAACCCTTTGATAACTACAAAATCTATAACGTCTTAATTATATATTTACAAATTATTGAAAATATTACCAAATATAAAATATGCCCATAAAATTTATTTCTAATTTAAAATAAATTAATTCAATATATATATTTTGTCCAATTCATGTTAATTTATTATCAACCAAAATAATAAAAATCATTGATGTTGTAAATCAATTATATTTTGTAATAAATTAACAATACTATTTTTTATGTTATTACTATTTATTTGTCTTAATCTCAATATTATTTGCAATTCTGTATTATCTAATTGCATGTTTGTTTTCATATCATTATCACAATTGTTATTGGATATTGAATCCGATAAACCAAAGTTACTAAAAAAATAATTTGGATTACATTTCAATACTTCACACAATTTCAATAATACATTTAAAGATATATTATTAATTCCAGATTCATACTTTTGAATTTGTTGAAATGTACATCCTATTTTACTTGCAAGATTTGCTTGAGTCATTTTTAAAAACTTTCTTCGTGATTTTAGTTTTTGTCCAATTTGTTTATTCTCATTATTATCTAATTTATATTTTGGATTATTATCTTGTACCATAAAAATACATAAAAACATTTTTATCAATAATTAAAGACTAATACTAAAATGTTAAAAGAGATTTAAATATAGTTGTTATTCAGTTTTATTTATATATATTTATTGCAAGTTAATATTATATTTCTAAGAGGAATTTTTTGTTTTATATATTTATATAAAATAAAAAAATATAAATTTGTAATTGGATTTTAACGTAATTTATTCTTATAGTTGTTTTATTTATATGTTTTTTATCTGCTATTAATTTTACACAATATTTACACTGCCTTTGTTATTATGATATATTGTCAGTCAATGTTGTATTCTACAGTGCACTAAACATTATTTATTGGTTAAACAATTATACAACATGCTGTGTAATGTTTAACTAATTTTTCATACATGTTTAATTAAATTTGTCATATTTAATTACTGTGTAATATGATCACTAACTACATTTGACTAATATACTACATCATGTTAAAATCTGAAACGTATTTGAAGTTAAAAAAATATTAATGGTGGAATTAAGTTCATTTTGTACTGATTCCCGTACTGTAAAAGAAGGGGATATATTCGTTGCTATACCGTGTGATAATGTAATACAACACATATCGGAAGCATTAAACAAAGGTGCTCAACTAGTTTTCACACAGGAATATTGCAATTGGATTAATAATAATAGAATTGTATTAGTGAATGATGCCAGATTACTAGCTTCTGAATTGTCTAGTTTTTATTATGCTAAACAACCTAAAATTAATATAGCCATAACTGGCACTAACGGCAAAAGTTCAGTTGCACATTTTGTTAGTCAAATATGGTCGTTATGTAATATACAATCAGCTAATTTGGGTACACTGGGATTATTTGTTAATCATAAGAAAACAAATCCTGAGAATATTATTGTTCCCAACTTAACTACTCCAGATCCTGCTAATTTGCATAAAATTTTGAATTATCTTGCTAATAATAATATTGATAATTTTGTATTTGAAGCATCAAGTGCAGCATTAGACCAAAAGAGATTGCATTCAGTTATATTGGAAACGGCAGCATTTACTAACTTAGCATCTGATCATTTAGATTATCATAAATCTCACGAAGAATACTTAAAATCTAAACTATTATTGTTTAATACAATTCTAAAACAAAACAAAAAAGCAGTTGTATTTGGTGATGATAATTATTTATATAATCAAGTAAAAGATGTACATTGTAACATAATAACATTTGGATTAAATAAAAATAATAATATAAGAGCTGAGAATATTATATCGAGTATAACTAATATTAAATTTGATTTAATTGTTAATAATGAACGATTTAATAGTATAGAACTTAATTTAACTGGAGAATTTCAATTATTAAATGTTTTGTGTGCTATAGCTCTGGTTTATACTACTGGGACAGATATAAGTAAAGTAATAAGAATTATAGATAAATTAGAACCACTGTGTGGTCGTATGGAGAGAATACCATGTAATAATTGTGGAAACATATTCATTGATTATGCTCATACTTCAGAAGGGTTTAAAACAGCTTTAAACACATTAAAAAAGTATTGCAAAGGCAAATTAATATGTGTATTTGGTTGTGGTGGTAATAGAGATACTACTAAAAGACAAGAATTTGGTAGTATAGCTAACGATATTGTAGATATTCCCATAATAACTGATGATAATCCCAGAAACGAAGACCCATCTCTTATTAGAAATGAAATAAAGAGAACATGTCCAAAAGCAATAGAAATAGCTGATAGAGAAGAAGCAATTAAGAAAGCATTATCAACAATGGAAAAAGATGACATAGTTGCAATAATTGGCAAAGGACATGAAACTGAACAAGTATATGCTAATAATGTAAAATACTTTAATGATAGAGAAGTGATATTAAAATATTTACAATAATAAATCAATGCGACAAATATATAGTATCTTATATGTTATTACATGCATTTTACAAATCCTGTGTATGTAGTGATATGGAGATTTTTATTACAACGCAACTGATTTATAAGTGTTAGCTATTTTACCTATATCAACTATTTTACAAACTCATACTGACGTAATACTTTGGCTATATTATCTTTATAATAATCTTTTAAACTGTTTTTTAAAATATTAACACTATCATTCAAATCACCATATTTCTTTCTCATAATTGGACTACCATCTTTTTTAGTACCAATTTGTATATTGATGTTTATCTCTTTATCAATTTGATATAATCCATAGTAATATTCTTTATTATATTCTTCTGTATTATGTATTTTACCTAGTATACTATTCCATACACTAAAAATACTATTTTCTTCTTTGGACAATTTATATCCATAATTATCTAGTGTTTGTTGTGCAATTGTTGTTTTATTATTCAAATTATCAAAACATAATTCATTCTTATAGAATCTATTATCTGAACCAATAAATGATCTCATATGAGAAAAGTGAGTTAAACATGTCCAAATGAGTGTTTGACATAGAAATTTATTTAATTTGTCATCTTCCACATCATTTTCAAATTGCTCAGATTTATCACCTGATTTCATTAACATTGACATATATCTCCAGTCATTGCAGTAAAAAAAGTAACATGATGCTGCAAAGCATGGTAATTTAGTTATAAAATTATCATTTCTTAAGAAACAACCATGACCATCAAATCTTGCACAACGCAAAAGACTAGAAGATAATGCAGAATTGTCAAATCCTGATGCTTTCGCTACCATGTATCCAACTATGTTATTATTGTATGTTTTAGAAACGCTTATTATTTTTTCTGTACCATAAGTTTCAGTACCATCAAGATTGCAAACTATACCATTATATATATCAGTATTATCAATACGTTTATCATAATATTTGTCACTAAATATTGAGTAAATCTTTTTAACAGTAATATTACCTTCATATTCTAATTTATTTTCTTTTTTCTCTGTATCGTACTTAATATCATAAGCACTTAATTCAAATGATGTTAAATCACTATTTACATTTGCCCAATAAATACATGATACACAAGCATTTTTTGTTGTGTGAAAATGTAATTGATTAAAAGCAAATCCTTGCACAAATTTTTTATTAATTAAATGTTGTGATTTCCAGTATTTAATTGGACTAAATACTATATAACTATCTGTATCTTGCCTAAGAAAATATTTGAATGCAGACCAAATAAATGCATTTACCATATCATTTAATGCAACACCTGACACTTCCTTTTTCATTTGTTTAACAACATAACCA
>JAFVEL010000052.1 GCA_017475965.1 Alphaproteobacteria bacterium
TAAAGAATTAGTTGAGAATAAATTAAATACATTTGTTAGTGCATTAACACCACACTTAAGTGAAATTACAACTGACTCAACTTCTGAGCAAATATCTGGTGCTATTACAGCATTAAAAGAGAATACAATTGAACCATTTGTTGAGGCTTTTGATGAAATAAAAGGTACTGTAGAGATTGCCACTTTGGATGTCAATTCAGATAAAGATAACGTTAAAACTGTTATTCAAACATTAATAGATAATAATAAAGTAATAGAACCAGTAGAAGTGGATGAAGAAGCAATAATAACTGAGAACTTAAAAGTAGGATTTAGCAATATTACAATTGGTGATACTGCCTATGCACCAACAGATGAAGAGTATGCGCAAGGGTGTACGACAGTACTCCAAAGCTTTAAAAATGCAATAGAGAATAATGAGAAAGTTGAAGTAACTAGAAATTTATTAAAATTCTGGTATCAGTATAATAAAACTGAATTAGATGTAAGTAAATTTGCCTATAATTCAATAACTGGTATGTGGACCTATAATGAGCAAAATGATTTTAATTATTCAATTTGTGGGACCATATACTACAATACTGATTTAACAACACCAAATGAAATCGTAATAAATGAAATTGCAAATGAAGCAATATTAAATATAAATATAGATTCAACAGAGAATCAGATAATAATATATCGATATTTCACAGGAGAAGAACAATTATTTAATGTAATAAAACAAACATTACAAGATTATTATTCAATTACTGAAATTTCAGATAGTGATATTACTAATATTTGTGAAAATTCAAGAAATGTAAACCAGCGAAAGGATTCATATAATATATCTTATACCAAAGGATCTAATTTTATTGAGTTGTCCAAATCAGATAGTAAGGATGTAGAATCGACAATTGATATATCAAGAGAGAATTATATTACCATTACGCAATGTATTGACACACCAGAATCCATACAGGAGTTCGTAAATAAAGTATTAAATAGTTATAGCACTACATTAAATAACGGTGAAAGTATTGATTCAACTATCTCTTACAATACAGAAATTAATTTATTTGAAAATAATGAAAAGTATCGCAATTTTACTGCAAATGATAATAAATATGCAATACATTTGGAAGCAGATGAAGAAGCAGTTTATGAAGATGAAGAAACAATAAATCAAATAAATATATATCCAATAACAGATAAAATATTAACAATAGATACAGACAAATCTGCCAGTGAAATATTCGATGATTTTATTAATAATTATGAGGAAGCTTATAATAAAGTACCATCAGCATTACAACCAACAGCAATATCTATTAATCCATGGGAGGCCTAGGGAGGCATATCCATGGTAGTGAACAGCATATGATGCAACAGCAGTAGATAATGATAATTATTTGATTAATAAAACAAATATAATATCTCAGACTATTGTACCTTACTTGGTCTGGGAATTATTTTTCTTTATGTATTATATAATATAAAATGTTACCACTCTAAAACCAACCATTATGAAAAAGCCGGTATCTGCAGAAGTTAATATATTTTGAAAATATTAAGCAGATGCATATAACATTAACATATGCAATAAACTCATATGCCAATACACACAATAAATATTATACTAAACAATGTTAAATGTTTTTAAAAAGATAAACAATAGTATAGAATATATAGTAATTACAAATTATATTACTTCAATACTACAAGCATTATTTTTGTTCAAGTAGGTATTACGAAGTTCTGAAATAGCCCAGACTAGTGCATCTACTCTGTCTGGTGAATATCCTTCTCCAGCACTATCATATGACATATTAAACATTTGTTCTTCTAATACATTGAATTCCTTGAAATGAAACACTCTATTCGTTTCATACAATATAGAAATAGGTTCTGCTCTTGCTACTTTCCCTTTGACAGCATGAACCGTACGTATTGGTAATGTATTATCAATACTTTTTAGATTTTCAATTACTAAATCACCACCATTATTAGTTTCTACTACTATATAACTTGCTTTGTAGTCTACACTGGCTCGCACAACTATCTTTGCCCATTCTGAACCTTTATATTTGCCACTCAAATCATCAATAACATATATATTATTATCCATGCCAAGACCAGCTATTATTATGCCAGTTTCATCTGAATCTTTATTACTAGTAACGGCAGGATCTATACCTATTACTATTTTCTCAAAACAATCTAATTCTATCTTTTTATATTGAATATTATGCCTTTTCCATAGAGAATTTTCTTTTTCCATTATTAATTCTCCAAGTAATTCCTGTTTCCCTATAAATGTATTATTGTACTTTAATTTTACTAAATTTAAAAATTGTTTTGATAAATACTTTTCATTTTCAAAAGTAGAACCATTTGTTACATGTACTGATTCATCACTACTTAAATCCTTTAAAATTTTTAGAGGTTTTGGAGTAGTAGTTATTATACATTTAGGATTATTTCCTAATCTCAAACTAAAAAATACTTGTTGTAATAATGCTTCAGGATTCATAAACTTAGCAAATTCATCTATCCACACTAAGTCAAATTGAAATCCTCGTATTGAATTAGGTCTATCACCACCTAGCATATACATTGTAGCTCCATTATTCCATTCTATTTGCTTTTTAGATGAGTAATACTTGAATGATAATTTGTTTTTATTATTTTTGGATTTGCTCAATAATTTAGCAAATGTTGTTGATAATATACCACTATTTCCTTCAATCATTATTTGTTTAGTTTCGCTAATATTTTTTCCTATTAATCCAATACTTTTGTATTCATTGGAACAGGTTAGTTGCATTACTGACTCTGCTCCAGTTCTAGTTTTACCGAATCCTCTTCCAGCTAGTATTAGCCAAATAAACCAATTACTAGTAGGTATCTTTTGTTTATCTCGAGCTATTCTATCCCAAGGTATTATTTTATTACTATTATTATACATTGTTTTGCTCCTTCATACATAATTAATTGTTTTATATATTATATATATGTGATATATAATACCCTTCCTGCTAAGATTAACCCAGTAAACCAATCACCAGTAGGTATCTTTTGTTTGTTTCTGGCTATTTTATTCCAAGGTATTATTTTATTACTATTGTTATACATATTTTTACTCCTTCATAAACACTAATGTTATACCAACTAATTACTAGATTATAAGAGATAATAATTTAAGGTGGTATATTATTTTTATATATAAATAGTTTTTTATAAAACATTACAGCATACATATTTAAACCCCATATATTATTTAAATAATAAAAAAAAGAGAAAAAAGGAATAAATGCACTATAAAGTGCAAGTATAATTATTCTATTGCTTCATCCTCTTCTGATAATGATTCTTCTTTCTCAATTGTTATATCATCATCTTCAAGAGATGTACTATTCGTAATATCTCCAATCGGAGTACCACTAATCATTTTGTCAGAAAATAATCCAGAACTCTCACGAATTAATTGTTCCAATTCGTCAGCAACAGATGGATTTTCCTTTAGGAACTTACGGGTTGCTTCTCTACCTTGACCTACATGTTTTCCATTGTAGGAATACCATGCTCCGGATTTATCTAATATGCCAGCTGCTACTCCCAAATCTATTAATTCTCCAGTTTTTGAAATACCTTCTCCATATAATATATCAAAATCAACCGTTCTAAATGGTGGAGCTAATTTATTTTTAACTACTTTTACTCTAGTTTGATTCCCTAATACTGCTTCTTTTTCTTTTATATTGCCGATTCTTCTGATGTCTAATCTAATTGAGGAATAGAATTTAAGAGCTTGCCCTCCAGTAGTTGTTTCAGGACTACCAAACATTATTCCTATCTTTTGTCTTATTTGGTTTATAAATATAACTAAACAATTAGTTTTTGAAACTGAACCAGTAATTTTACGTAATGCTTGACTCATTAATCTTGCTTGTAATCCCATATGAGAATCACCCATATCTCCTTCTAGTTCAGCTTTTGGAACCAAAGCAGCAACACTATCCACGACCAATACATCTATTGCTCCACTTCTTACGAGCGTATCAGCTATGTCTAATCCTTGTTCTCCAGTATCAGGTTGAGATATAACAAGATTATTAATATCTATATTTAGTTTCTGAGCATATTTAGGATCTAATGCATGTTCAGCATCGATAAAAGCACAAGTACCTCCAGCTTTTTGTGCATTTGCTACTACATGCAATGCTAATGTTGTTTTTCCTGATGACTCTGGTCCATATATTTCTATTATTCTGCCCTTTGGAAAACCACCTATACCCAAAGCTATATCCAATCCTAATGAACCAGTTGAAAATGTTTCTACTTGAATTACTTCCTTTTGTCCAAGTTTCATTACTGATCCTCTACCGAATAGCTTTTCTATCTGTTGTAATGCAGCATCCAAAGCCTTACTTTTGTTTTCACTAAGTGCCATAATATCCTCATAATTGTATTCTCTTATAAATATAATACTATTTATAGTAATATAAATCCAATCCAGAATGCAAATATAGAGCCCACTGCGCAAATATTACGCTATATTAAATAAGTATTAGTAATATTTTCTAATTATTATCTGAATCAACAAATAAAATAAACAACTTTTTTGGGTCATAGAAAATTTTTGTAATGTTTTAATTAAGGTATTAATTATGTAATATGATATATATATCATTAATCCTAGTGAAGTAGAAACAACTATTATAAACATTATTATAACATATATAGATGATAAAAGGAATTCTATAATAGAACAATTAGTTGGGCACTTTCAAAGTATTATGATTGGAGAAAGAAAATATCCAACAACAATAAATTGCATGTCAGAAACTGGAATTTAAAAAGTGGATTTTACCATATACAGTAATAAATTATTAATACGAAACAAATGAAATTGTTTTATTTGCTGAAAACAATAATTAATATTAGTAAACTATTAGAATTAATATAATCTAAATTGCTATATAATAATTGGTAATTTATTAAAATATAATTTTGTATTTATGACAAATACTTAGTGAAATATATGTAAAATATTAAAATTTTAATAACATAAAAACTACTTTAATAAAAGTGTATTAACTATTTGTTAATAACAGTATGATATACTCTATATTATAAGTTAAACATATGGACAATATTATGAGAATTAATACAGTTTATAACATCATAGTTTTATTGTATTTACATGCATTCTGCTTACTTTTATGTTTTCAAATAGAGGATATATTTCTTGTTGAACTAAATATGGGACTTAATACGTTTTTTTGTAACTCATATTGGAATTTATTTTTGAGAATGTTATTTTTATCACCATTTATCGGGTATTATTTTTTTAAAAAGCAAGAAGATGCTGAGTCAAATGGTTTTGATGATACATTTGGAATAATACTTTCAATAATGTTAATATTAACAGTTCTATCACAATTAATATCATGTGGCAGTAATATATTATCATTTGAGATTCCATTGACTCCTGGATTGTTATGTTGTGGAGTCAATTTTCTAGCAATTGGATTATATTATTTATGGAGATATGCACAGCAAAAATTTGTCACTACTGAACATGTAAAATTGTTTAGAATATGTAATATAG
Source organism: Alphaproteobacteria bacterium (assembly GCA_017475965.1). Classification (GTDB taxonomy): domain Bacteria; phylum Pseudomonadota; class Alphaproteobacteria; order RUG11792; family RUG11792; genus RUG11792. Next base: position 5,597 of record JAFVEL010000052.1, read on the forward strand.
TTTTTTTATTAATATCAATTATATATAGTTTTATAGTATCCAATCACTATACTCCATTTAAATTATTACAATTACATCATAATGATAAATTGATAATTAGTACTATGGATGAAATAAAAAACAAAAATAAAATATATAATAATATTGATGAGTTTATTAATGAAATTGATAATAAGAGAAAACAGAATAATATTAAAAATTTAGTAAAAAATAAACATCTAATGTATGAGAAAATTGATGACAATAGTTGCAAATTGGCATGGAAAACTCATTTAACAAAAGAGGAATTTAAAAATATAACTAGATGGCACTATAGTTATAGTCCTAGTTTATATGAAAAAGATAATAAAATTATCAATATAAAAGAGGAAAAAATAGGAGATAAAGAAATGCCGGAAGAATTAAAAAAGATAATACAAAATAATGAAAAAATTGCAAAAAAACTCGACACTGAAAATACTAGTAGTAATAATAATTCCAATCAAGATAAAAAAAATGAAATACAAGAATCAGTAAATATATTAAAAACAGATAATACAGAAAATAGTACTATAAATCCAGCCGATAAAGAAAATAATGATAAAAAAGATAATTAATAATATAATAATGAATATATACATTATTACTGAATAATAATATGAAAGAACATATCATAATAGCAGCAGGAGGCACTGGTGGACATGTGTTTCCTGCATTATGTTTAGCAAAAGCATTGGCAAATAAAAACTATCAAGTAGAGTTTATAGTTGATAAAAGAGGTAGTAAATATTTAAGTAATATTAAAAACAATAATATTAAAATAAATATACAAAATATCAATAATAGATCACGTATTATATTATACATTTCAGTAATAAAAAACATTATCTTAAATGTATTTAGCTTTATTTTTAATAGACCTAAATATATTATTGGTTTTGGAGGATATCCATCTTTTGCTCCAGTATTTGCTGGACAAATATTAAGACTTAAAAATGCTATACACGAACAGAATGCAGTTGTAGGATATGCCAATGGAGTATTATCAAAGTATACAAACACCATATTTACATCTTTTTATAATACAATTGGGATAAAATATCATAATAAAATTGCTTGTACTGGTAATCCTACAAGATACGATGATATATATTGTAATATTCCAGAATATACTCCGAATAATAATAAAATATTTACTATTTTAATATTTGGTGGTAGTCAAGGGGCAGCTATATTTTCTGATATTGTAACTAAAACTATTTGTAAATTATCTAATAAGTATAAACTAAAAGTATATCAACAAGCAAGACAAGAAGATATTGATAATATCAACAAATTATACTCCAAGTGTAATGTTGAATATTATGTAGCTTCTTTTTTCGATAACATAAATGAACTATATATGATTGCTGATCTTGTGATATCCAGAGCTGGAGCATCTAGTATTTTTGAAATAATTGGATTTAAAAAAGCATCAATACTAATTCCATATAGTAAATCCATTAATGGGGATCAAATTGCTAATGCAACGTATCTTGGTCAAAAAGAAGCTGCAATAGTTTTTAGTGATACAATAGTAACTATTGATATTTTATATAATAAAATAGAGCATTTTATTAATAATCAGCAAGAATTGCAAATAATGTCTCGTAATTTATCTAAAATGAACTTAACTAATAATACTCAAAATTTACTTGATTTAATTGATAATATATTAAAATCAATGTAAAATTGTAATACTAAGTAACAAATAATTATGTCACATTGATGTAATATTTGGTATAATAGCATTTTATGCTGTAACATATTGTCCTTATAAAACTAAACACAATACGATAATGCAACCATTGATATAGTGTAACCAACTATATAACTAGTAATTTATAGACACAAGTACATTGTAGTGTAACTAATATTTTATTTTTATTTATTAATAATTTAATTTATTTAACATACATTATTATAATTAATTTTATATAATTTTGGTTAGAAAATATTGACAGTTTATTATTATATGTTATAAAATGCAAGTGTGGTAGTATAATGTTATCCAATTGAAGGGGAACTAAAAATGTTGAACATTCTCAAAACATTATTATCGTTAGTAATAGTTGTTTCATGTGCTAATGCAGGTGGAGATAATTGTAATTTACGTAATCTATCAGGTTGCATTGAATGCCAAGGAGCATCTTGTGGTAGTAATTTGCCTTGGAATTCTAATAATGCTTTTGTGAGACACAGCACAATATTTGACAAAAACAATAAAAAAATAAAGGACAGCGAATATAAAAAACAATTTCCTAGTGATTCTAAAATAAATAATAGGAATCTTGTAAATACAACACAATTAAACAAAAATTTGAAACAACCTGTAAAGAAATAATCCAAAAAAAATCATGGACTTGTATTGTCCATGATTACATATAGAAATATTATTTTTTTAATACAATACTAAGATACCAATTATTTTTATTTAATTAATAAATCTAAATCATTTCATGGTAAATATTATAAATTTACTAATATGTTTATTTATATGATAAATAAATGTTAATTTTGAAATATATATAATTTACAATTGTGTTATATATAATAATATAGTGTCTTTACTCTTACATATCACTATATTCTATATTTAAATTTAGTTTATTTACTATATATTTTCTCACTTCCAAATTAAAATCCTTTGAATAATTTGTATCTATTTCAAATGTTTGGTTGTATTCATCTTTAGTAATGAAATAAATTTTATTATTACCATTTTTGATTTTATCTAATTCTTGTTTTAATTTATTAATATCTATTGATTGATTAATATGTATAAATACTTTCTGATTACTAATAAAGGTATCTATATTCTGTAATTTTATTGCAGTAATTCTTATTGTTTCACTATCTACTACTAATTTTGATTGTATCAAATATGGTTTTCCTACTTGTAAATGGTCTCTAACTTGTAAGTATAAACTTGATAAAATACTAACTTCAAATGAATTACTTGTATCAGATATAGTAATGAAGCAATATTTATTACCATTCTTTGATATATGTTCATCTTTACTCATTAATATTCCAGCTATATTTACATTCTCTATAGATTTCTTGAACTCTTTACTATTTAATACATTTTTACTTTGTAAGATTTCATTATATAATTCCATTGGATGATTATTCAAATAAAATTTTACTACTTGTCTTTCTTTCTCTAGCTGTTCAAGTACATCCCACTGTGGTACATCTATTAGTTCTTTTTTAGTATCCTCAAATAATAGCATTTGTTTTGATTTAGTATTACTACTCATTAATATTTCTAATGATTCAAATATTTGATGTCTATTGTTATGTATTGAATCAAATGCTCCAGATAATGTTAATATTTCGGCCTGTCTTGAGTTAAGACCTGACATGCCATTTACTCTATCGAAAAAATCAAATATATCTTTGTATTCTCCATGTAATTTTCTCTCTTTTACTATATTTTGCATTAAATTAGAACTACTACCTTTTAGTGCTCCCAAGGCATACCTAATACTATTACTATCTTCTTCTATAAAAATATCATCTGATTTATTTATATCTAGTGGAAGTATATTAATACCAGATTGCTTAGCATCTTGAATAAACATTGTAATTTTATCTGTATTATCTATATCTAAGTTCAATGATGCTATGTAAAACTCCAATCGAAAATTAGCCTTTAAGTATGCAGTTTGATATGAGATCACCCCATAAGCTGCAGCGTGAGATCTATTAAAACCATAACTGGCGAATTTTGCCATAGTATCAAATACTTCAGATGCTATATTACTATCTATACCTTGTTTTATTGCTCCTTCTTCAAATATTGTTTTATTTTTTTCCATTTCTTCTTTGATTTTCTTTCCCATAGCTCTTCTTAACAAATCAGCACCTGCCAATGAATATCCACCCATCTTTTGTGCTATTTGCATTACTTGTTCTTGATATATCATTACTCCGTAAGTTGGTTTCAATATTGGTTCCAATAGAGGATGTAAGTATTTTATTTTCTCTTCTCCATGCTTCCTAGCTAAATAAACTGGTATATTGTCCATTGGACCAGGTCTATACAATGATATTAATGCTATTATATCTTCTATATTATCGGGCTGTAGTTTTTTTATTACATCTTTCATTCCAGAACTTTCTAATTGGAACACACCAGTTACATCAACTGCACATAATAAATCAAAAGTTTTTTTATCTTCCATATCTATATTAGATATATCCAAGTCTATATTTTTATACTTTTTTATACTTTTAATAGCGTATTGTATTACTGTTAATGTTTTAAGTCCTAGGAAATCAAATTTTACTAAACCAGCCATCTCAACATATTTCATGTTGAATTGAGTAATAGCCATTGGTGTCTCTCCATCTGAATATATCGGGACTAATTCATCTATGTTTTCGTTTCCTATGACTATTCCAGCTGCGTGCATTGATGCGTGTCTACATAGTCCTTCAAGTTGTAATGCAGTTTCTATTAGAAATTTTACTTGAGTATCATTTTCCATTAGTTCTGTTAATTTTGGTTCCATTTCTATTGCTGTTCTTAAATCTATTGGGTGCACTGGATTCTGTGGTACTAGTTTAGTAATCTTATCTACTTGGTTATATGACATTTGTAATACTCTTCCTACATCTCTAACTACGTTTCTAGCTTGTAGTTTACCTAATGCTATTATGTGAGCAACTCTATCTTTACCATATTTTGATTGAACATATTCTATTGTTTCATCTCTTCTATACTGACAAAAATCTATATCAAAGTCTGGCATTGATATACGTTCTGGATTTAAAAATCTTTCAAATAATAGTGTATACTTTATTGGATCTAACTCAGTAATATGCATACACCAAGCTATTATTGAACCGGCTCCAGATCCTCTACCAGGTCCTACTGGTATATCATGGTCTTTCGACCACTTTACGAAATCTGAAACTATTAGGAAGTATCCACTAAATCCCATTGATTTAATTACTTTTAATTCATATTCAAATCTTGTATTATATATTTCTTGTACTTGTTCAAAATTTTTACCTTCATTACTTTTATATTGTTTTACTATAGCTAATTTCTCTGCTAATCCATTACGAGCTTTTCGTTCTAATATATCATCTTCACTACTGTCAGAATCGTCGTCATGGAATCTTGGTAACATTGGTTTTTTCTTTTCTGGCATAAAATGACACTTCTGAGCTATTATATGAGTATTAAGAACAGCTTCTGGTATATCATTAAATAATGAATACATTTCACTAGATGATTTTAAATAGTGCTCCTCTGATACTTTTCTTCTATCATTAACACTAATGTATGTCCCATCAGCTATACACAACAAAGCATCGTGAGCAACATGCATAGATTTATTTAAGAAAAATACTTCATTTGTAGCTACTAATGGTATTTTATTGTCTATCGCATAATTAATAAAAAATTCCTCAGTTGTTTTTTCATTATCTTCATTACAGCGTGATAATTCTATGTAAAAATTGTCTTTGAATATATCATATAGACAGTCCATAGTATTAATTGCTAAATCTTTTTCTCCATTTACAAATAATTGACCAGGTACTCCTTCTCCAGCTCCACTAAGTATTATTAAATCCTTATTATATAATGATAAATCTTTTAGTGTAATATATCGTTTTTCTACATTTGTACCAGAATAAAACGATGTCATTAATTTCATTAAATTCTTATATCCACACTCAGATGTGCAAATGAATGTCAATGGTGCTACAATATTGTTAATATAACAATCTATTTTAGAACCGATAATAGGTTGTATTCCATGTTCCTTACACTTTATTGAAAATTCCAATACTCCAAACATGTTATTTGTATCTGTTATAGCAACAGCTGGAAATTTTTCTTTTTCACATTGCTGTATTAAATCTGTTATCTTTACAGCACCTTCACATAAAGAATATAGTGAATGCAATTTCAAATGTATAAAAGGAGCATCCATAGTTTAGAAAATTATTATTGTGATGATATAACAATAAATATTGTAATCCACCCAATTAATAATTGTCCACATAATTTGCTGTTTGATATATATTACTTGTATCAATTTGTATAATACATGCATTATATAAATATTTTACATAATAACACAAATATTATAATAGTCCTATCTATAACATATTTACTATATGTGCAACTTCACTATGCTATTATTTTTTTTATTCAAGTTATAAATAGGCAGTATAGCAGATAACATTAAATACTATATAATGTCAAATACGTTATATAAGAAGCAGTAGGTCTATGTTTAACCTACTGCCATTAATTAATGTGATTATTTGTTTTCACTATTATTTGATTGAGAATCTGATGAATTTTGTTCTGATTCTTTTGCTTTTTCACTTGTTAATTTTTCAAATCTTGTACTCAAGTTAACTACTGATATTATCCACATCATAACAACTACGAATACTATTGATCCAAGTATATTAACTAAACCTGCCAACGATGCACCTCCACCTGCTGCCATTAACAATGTAGATTGAATAAATGCACCACCAGATTTACCACCTCTTCCAGCTAATACTGATACTGCTGCTTGTCCTTTTACTTTCTGCTCTTGACCTAATGGGATATATGCCATTTGCATGGTTGAGTCAAATAGTGAATATTTAACACCTTTTGTGAAAGCATTTTGAACTAAACCAGTTATAACTGCAATGTACAATACTCCTTGTCCCATTATCATAGCATCACGACCATGAATGTTTTCATATATAATAACTCCGAAGAATACGCAACTAGCTATTAATAAGAACACAGGTGTTATTAATGCAGATGTTCTCCAGGATAATAATCTCAAAATATTAGATCCTATTAACATAACAATAATTGTTATACATCCAGTAGTTAATGATAATTTACCCATTAAAGCATTATAATCATTGGAATCAGGATAAAGCATCTTTATTTGTCCTTTCCAAATACCTTCTATTAAGTTAATGGAAAGACCATAAGCTAATACTAATACTGCTATTAACATCAAGTATGGTGAAGTGAATATCATTTTAGCACTTTCACCAAGTCCCATTTTTGGTTTCTTCTTTTTAGGACCAACCTCGTCAGGATTATAATACTTAGGATCAGTCAATACATTCTTGTTCATCCATCTGTAAATGCAAACAAGTACTGTTCCAAACAACATTACCGCTCCCATTTGATATCTTAAGTTAGTAGCAAAAGTATCTGCATTTCCTATGTTAGCACTAGCCTTTGCTAATTTAGCACAGAATATAATTACTGAACCAGATGCTAATAATCCGAAGTTTCCTACAAATCCAAATAAACTATAAAAACGTTTAGCTTCAGTAACTTTAGTTATTTCATTAGCAAATTGCCAGAATAACGCAGATAATACTACACTACCCCACAATTCTGACAAGATATAGAATAGTGAAAAACTCCAGTTACCCAGTACAGGCCATAACCAATACAAGTGTGGCCACGACTTCTGTAATGAAGCAATCGTCTCTGCAGACATGTGTAATACTTCTTTTAATGGATACATTACGAATCCAAATAGTACGAAGAATGATAAGAAAAATAAAACTATAACATAAAATAGTTTTTCTCTTTCAAATATATTAGCTAATTTTACGAATATAATCATAAAAATAACTGCTGATGGTGTAACTCCATATAGTTTCAAGAAACTCAATGTTTCAGCTCCACCACCAACAGCTTTACTAACCATTAGTGTATCTTTTAAATCTCTAAGTAATGTATAGATAAAAAGAATACATAACATCATTAGTCCCATAGGCAAGAATTTTTTTAATTCATACCCATGTATCGGCCATATCATTGCTCTAACCTTTGAAAACTCTTGGTTTTGTACCTGAGCTTTGTCATCTGTACTCATCTATTTTTCTCCTTATTTATAATACTAATTATAAAAATAATACCTAACTATATCAGGTTATAATAATTGTAACCTAAAATCAACTAAATAACAAATACAGACACATGCTATATGTTGTTTAATGAAAAATTAATAATAATAGTTAATAATAAAATTGTATTATATATTGTGATTAAGACAACAATGCAACAAATGCTTGCATCGCCATTGATATTAATTGGTTTCCAAGAATATTTTAGTAATAATAAAATTGTGCAATATATTTCTTAAACACATTTAAAACTATATATTATAATGTGTTTTTATTAACATTACATAATCTTGTTGAAAATTAATCAATTAAATTAATTATATTGTTTTTCTAAAACTAAATCAATATTTATAAGTCAAATATTATTAGTTATTCACTATCAATCAATATTAGAATATAATTCTTAATATCAATATTTTTTATATTAACTGACTTTATAATATTTATTATTATATAATCTATTTTTCATAATATTATCAACAACTGCCAATTCTTCTGGTGTATTAACTCCCTGGAAGTTTTGATAATTATCTGATACTATGACTTCTATTTTTTTATTATTATTTTTAAGTATTTCTAGAATATCAGTTATATATCTTTCATTTGCTCCAGTGTGATATGGTATATCATTTATATATTCTCTTAATACATCTGTTTTAAACATATAAAATCCAGTATTGAATAACGATTGATTACGTTGTGCGATTGTTAAATCTCGATATTCTACTAATTTGTCGAAGTGGTTATTTTCATCTAAAAATACCCTACCATATGGTTTTGATAATAGATCATTTGGTAGTATTCCAGCAATAAAAGTCAAATCATTATATTTATTATTAAATAAATTGCTAATTTCTTTAGTAGTAATTAGTGGCATATCAGCATATTGAACAATTGTATAATCACATTGCAAATAATGTAAAGTGAGTAATAGAGCATTAGCATTACCGTTAGCAATTTGTTGTACTACCACATGTACATTTGATAATACTGTCTCAGATGAATATTTTGGTGGTGTTACTACATGTATATTTTTAAAGTTTAGTAATTTATACTTCTCTATAATGTGACTTATCATTGGTTTATTTGCAATTTCTAATAAAAACTTAGGCCGATTTGAAGCCATACGAGAGCTATTACCACCAGCAAGTATTACAATATCAGCATCCATACCAATTTATTTAATACAACTGTTTAATTTTATTATAAAATATTTATCATAATATTACTAGTATGTATATGATTAGTTCAGATAATTAGTATATTTTATAAAATTAAAATATATTACATTGTTAATATGATATAGTCATGTGGAATATTATTATAATAATTACATGTTATGCTGTTATACTAATTACACAAAATAATAATAATAAATGTTATGTTGAAGAAAGAATTAGAAATTAGTAAACATAAAGAATTAAGCAATAAATCTCACACTTCTACTAAAATAAATGAATTGATTTAATTGAATTAATCATAGTGTAGTAAAACTACATTAATACCAAATAAATTATTTTTCTTAGTAAACAAAGAATTATAAAAAATTTATAAATAATAACAGTAAAAGTAAAACTAGAAAACTATATATAAAAATACTTAATTTAATTTGTTATTAGTATAGCAATTTATTACACTATTTAAAAATAATACCCACTTAAGCGTGGGGAACTTGCTATTATATATAGCAATTTGTTTTCTTTTTATTGTTGCATAATATATTATTTTCCAGTAAATATTTTGATGGCAGTAGCTTCATTTATGATAACAATATATATTGATACATATTAATATCAAATTGTATATCACACTGAATTATAAATCAATTCTAATCTCAGATTTTATAAATACTTACTATTAACTATTATTTGTCCATAACATTATTGACACATCAATAATGTTTATAATGTGTTTTAGCAAATATTATCTAGAATAATCACACATGTTGTAATGGAATTATTCTCTTACATTAACATCGAAGATAGTGTTGGTAATTGTGTATCTTCTTTATTTTGCTCAATATTTTTTGTAGGTGGTTGAGTATTTGGTAATGGTTCTACTATACTATTGGATGTTATTGTATTATTTGCAGTATCATTTGTATTATTATTATTTGTAGACGATTGTTGATTATTTGATAGTAAATCTGTTGGGTTAGATGCTATAGTTGTATTATTTGAACTAATATTAGTATGATCATTATTATTTATATCAGATTGTGGTTCAATTGGTGCTGGGCCTATTACATCAGATTGTGTTGATAAATTATTAGTTGTAACATTAGTTCCCTCATTTGATTGCAAATTAGGTGGTGTTGATTGCGGATTACTTTGTGGTGTGTTCAAATTATTACCATCTTGAGAGGTATTACTTGAGGCTTTATCGAGTGCTGGTGCTGCCTCAATGTTATTTTGTGATGGTTCTTTCACTTGTTCTGGTGTATTATTATTTGCTAATTTATTTTCATTTTGTTCTGGAGTTCTTATAATATTTTCTAAATCATTATTGTCTGGAGATAAGTTTTGTTCACCTTTATTTTCATTAGATTGAGTAGTACCTTTATTATCTTGAGGATTATTTGTATTTAATTTATTATTACTATTATCAACTGATTCTGAATTATTATTATTTTCTGTAGATGGTTTGGTATTCTTTATTTCTTGCAAATTATTTGTATTAACATTATCAACCTTTTCAGAATTAACTCGGTTACTGGTAGATTGTGTTGTATTGTTATTTCCTTGTGCATTATTTATAATTGACTGATTATTATTGTTTATTGCTGAATTATTATTATTTTGTATGGATGATTCTTCATTGTGTGTACCTGGTACATTATTTATATTTAGATGTGTTACATTTTGAGAGATAGTAGGTGCAGTATTATTATTTGATGTATTTCCAAGATTAGTAATGTATTGTTTAGCTTTATCTAAATCAATTATTTTATTATCTAGTATATCTTCTTTACAGTCAGGATCAATATTTTTAATATCGTTAAAATTCTTAGTTATTTTATCTTTATTTGCATTATACATATCAGACCAAATTGAAATTAATTTGTCACTATTAACTACTTTATTGTTTAGAATACAAATAATAGTTCGTTCCCACAATATTATATTATTTTCCAGTAATCTGTAACTACTGTCACTAGTGAATAAATTAATCAATTCATTAAACAAACTTTTAATATCATTATAACTATCATTTGATGATTTTACTTCATGATTATTACTTCCATTCTGTTGTTCAGTACTATTATTTAATGCTGCTGAATTATTTCTCTCTGTATTTTTTTCATCTGCTTTAGTATTATTATTACTATCTGATGTCAATGTTGCTATATTTTCCTGAGCATTGGTTTTACTTTGTAACTCATTATTATTTTCATTTTGCTGTGTAGTGTTATTTACTTGTGCTCCTTGATGATTATTTTCTACACTCTGTAGTGTATTATGATTTTCTGCATCAGCATTATTTGATTGTTCAATCTGAGCATTATTAGCACCTGTTTCTAGTGCAGCATTGATACTACCATTGTCAGTATTGTTTGTATTTGCATTTTCTTGTAATGTATTTACATTAGGATTGTTATTTGAATTAGTATCATTTACTTGTGCAGTAGTGATTGTATTTGTGGTGGTATTATCTTTTTCAGATGGATTATTGTTTGTATTGTCTGTATTATTATTTGTTGGTTGTACATTGCCATTACTTGCAATGGTGTTATTATCTTCCTCTGGAAGATTACCAGCATTACTGCAAGTAGGATTAAAGTATAAGTTAAACCCAATAATAGTATATAAAAGTAAGTTATTTCTAGTAGTCATATTATTATTTATTATTAATACTCATATTTATATGATAACATTTATTTGTTAAATTTCATTTAAAATCACATTTGATTAATGAACTTCATGGCATTGTTGAAATTGAACAAATTTAATTGATATATTTGTTTATATAAATTATTATCATTACCACACAACTGTTGTAACTTATTGTTTAATAATCTAATATTTTGATTATACCAAGCCTCCCAAATGCCTAATACATATACCTTAGTTAACTTATATTTATTAATTGCATCTTGAAGAATATTACAAAATGAATTATTAATATTTATTAAATTATCTATATTATTACACTGATTAATAGAGGTAATAATATTTTGAATTTGTTTATTTAGTTCTTTAGTACAAACTCTAGCATCATATTTCTGTGTAATTTGTTGCTTAGCCTTTTTTGTTAAACGATATCTTCCAGTAGATGAATCAAATTCATATATCGATTCATTCTGTTCAGGTATTTTTTGTACATTGTTTTGCTGTAAAACATATGCTCCAGTTGCTTTATCATAATTATATATTTGTTTATTATTATTTTTATGTAATACCATTTGATTTTGTTGTATTTTGTTTTTTACATTCGAATTTAATAATCGCTGATTAGATGCTGTTTGTTTTATACTTTGTACATTTTTTCTATTACTTATAGCGATATTATTATTAATATTTGAAGTTATCTGTGGTGACTTATTATATATTGTTTGTAAGTTATTATTGGTTATTGGTAATTGTGATTTATTGGATGTATTAATATTTGGTGTTTGTTGATTATTATTTACATAAGCAGAATCTGCAAATGAGGATGATATTACACAAAGCACAATGAATACTGTTTTATTCATAAATTTCAAAATAAAAAACTTATCTACAAGAGAGTTTATGATAGATAAGTTAACTTTTTATTAAAAAAAATGAAACAGCTACTATAAATTATTGATAAAATCAATTGCATTATTTATATTAACTATATTCATTACACACAGTTGATTATACATTGGACTATCAGTACCATTACACAACTCAATTAATTTTTTACATAACCAATTCTTGTTTTCATTATATAATGCATTCCAAGTACTTATTACATAATCTTTACTCAAGTTGTTTTCATTAATAGCGTTCATTACAATATTACTCCACTGAATATTATATTTAGCAATCATTTCTAAATCATTAGTATCATATATTGCACCAATCAGTAATATTAAGTCAGTTTGAAAATCAATCATTATGTATTCGTTTGTAAGTAATTGTAATTGACTCTTCATTTCTTCTTTTTTTATAGTCATTTTCTCTTTTATTGCGCGGTTTATTTCAAATGTTTTATTTTTGATATTTTCCAACATTACTTCAGTCTTATTACGTAAATTTTCTATCATTAGTTCATTCTTATCTACTATATTGTCTCGTATATTTTGTAATTGATTTTTGACAACTTGAGATTCGTGATTAATATTATATAATACAATATTAGTTGTATCTTTTAAATTATCAAGCATTTCTTCACTTTCTTGTTCTAATGAATGCATTATTGAATTCATTTTTTCTTTTACACTACTATTGAATTCTTTTCTTTTTTTGTCAAATTCTTTTAGTGTCTTACTAGTTTGACGTTTCAAATCATCTAATTGTTCTTTGATATCAGACATAATATTCAAATATAAATAATATATATTTTTATACTATTATAAAAAAGTTAATTTTTTGTTTATAAATCCAATTTTTTGTTACAAGGAAATGTATCTAAATATATTTTTACTATATTGTCTTATAATTTTAGAATACATAAAAATTATCAATTTTATTTCTTGTTAATCTTTATTAAAAGTTATTGTAAATAAATACACAAAATTTATCTTTATAACAATACATAGTATTTAAATTAGACTTATATACTATTTTTAATTGTATTAAGCAAATCTTTTATTTACTGTAATTCTTCATTGCTTAAATACTCTTTACACTGTGCGTTAGTTTTATTAAACATTTTTTTAATTTTGCAAATTGTTCCTTAAAATCTAAACTATCCTGATATAATTTGTCATTATAAAATTGTTTTATTTGCTTTATTTTATATAAAGAGTCATTTTTATCTCCACATATATCATATATTTTCCCAGTTTTATCTGCTAGTAAAGCAATATTTGATGCAATTTCCTCAATCTGAGATTCAATTGACTTGTGATTATTTGCATGTATATTTTGTTTATTTGACACTGGTGCTGCATCAAGCTTCAATAATACATACAATAATGCTCAATGGTAATATTATGTATTTAGGATTAAACTCTATAACATTTTATTATGTTAAAATTTATTATAAATAGTATAATATGGTAATAATTAAATAATAGTTAATATCAAAAGAAAATAAAAACAAATATAGTATAATAAAGTACTAAGTAGGTTTTTGTATATGGTTATAATGTTATTGCTTTGTGATATAGTGTGGAATTTAATAATGAGTAATAATATTGAGTATTGTGTGAATAATATATTATTTGATTTGTTGGTTATGAATGCGCATAGAGCTGCTGAAGGAATCAGATATTGTAGTCACAAATCCCCCTTTTTCTTTGTTTCGTGAATACGTAGCACAATTAGTTGAATATGATAAAAAATTCGTTGTTATTGGAAATATGAATGCCATTACTTACAAGGAAATTTTCCCATTAATAAAACATAACAAAATTTGGATTGGTTATACTTCTATGAGTAAAGACCTTCTATTTCTTTTACCTAAAAAGAAGCAGGAGGAAATACTAAATAACAACAAGCTCAGTTCTGCGTATATAAAGTTGTTAATGGTCAAGTATTATGCACTACTCCATCAATATGGCTTACTAATCTTAAATATGCAACATACCGCAAACCTATGGAGTTGGTAGTTAATTATGACTCTGAAAAATACCCAAAATACGATAATTATGATGCTATTGAAGTAAGTAAAACGCTAGATATTCCGGTTGATTATGATGGCATTATGGGAGTTCCTATAAGTTTTTTAAATAAATATTGTCCTGAACAGTTTGAAATTGTTGATAAGTTAGATCCTATTATAAATGGCAAGCATACTTATAAGAGAATTTTAATTAGCAGAAAGGAGAGATCATACGATGAATATAAAGCATGTAACAATTAGAGTTGGCGATTTAATAAAGCAGTACAAGGATAATACAACAACTGGTCGAGTATTTGGATATGATGGGAAACTGGACATTAGACCAGAATATCAAAGAGAGTTCGTGTATAAAGACAAACAACGCGATGCTGTAATAGAAACAATTCAGAAAGGATTTCCTTTAAATATTATTTATTGGGCAAAGACTGGAAATGATACATTTGAGGTTCTTGATGGGCAACAAAGAACTATTTCTATTTGTCAATATTGCCATGGTGACTTTTCAGTTAATAATAAATATTTCCATAATCTTACTGATGAGGAACAAAGTATTATTTTAGATTATAAATTAGATGTTTATCAATGTGATGGTACTGACAAGGAAAAACTTGATTGGTTCAGAATAGTAAATATTGCTGGAGAAAAATTAACTGATCAGGAGATACGTAATGCAGTTTACGCGGGAAAATGGTTATCTGACGCTAAAAAAAGATTTTCTGCGCGTAATTGCGCTGCTGAAAGGCTAGCAAGGGATTATTTGACTGGCTCATCCATACGTCAGGATTATTTAGAAACAGTACTTAATTGGATCTCTAAAAAGGAACAAACAAGTATAGAACATTATATGGCGCAACATCAGAATGATGATAATGCAGGAGCACTATGGTCATATTTTGTTCAAGTAATTGAATGGGTTAAGTCTGTATTTCCAACTTATTGGAAAGAAATGAAAGGAGTTGCATGGGGAATTATATTTAATGAATTTGGAACAATGTATCCTAATGTAAAGAAAACAGAAAAAGAAATAAAAAGACTAATGCTGGATGATGATGTTACATGTAAACGTGGAATATTTGAGTATATATTTTCTGGTCGTGAAAGAGTATTATCAATCAGAGCATTTACTCCAAGTCAAAAACGTCAAACATATGAAAAGCAGAAGTATAAGTGTCCATACTGTGTTCGTGAGGGTAATGATAAGGAATGGGAATTGGAAGAAATGGAAGCTGATCACATAAAACCTTGGCATGATGGAGGACAAACAATAGTTAGTAATTGTCAAATGTTGTGTAAAATGCATAATCGTCAAAAAGGTGGTATATAAAATGTTTAATGAAGATTTGATATTAAATTATAGAGAGTTGGTGGCTAAGTTTTATGGGCTTTTTTATTTTTCTCCTATTTTGTATGGATATAGTATAATAGAATATATAAAGTATATAAGATAATATGAAGGTAAAATGACAGAAGAAAGTAAATTATATAAGTTAACACCAACTATGGATTTTGTATTCAAAAGAATCTTTGGTCAAGATGATAGTAAAAAGAGTTTAATCTCTTTATTGAATGCCATCCTTAATGGTAATCCCATTATAAACGATGTAACAATACTGAACACAGAAACACAAAAGGAAGATCCTAATAGTAAAGCTAGTAGATTAGATATAGAAGCGGTTACTGATACTGGTACTATTGTAAATGTTGAATTACAGTGTGTTGATACTGGTGATTTAGATAGTAGATCTATTACATATGCAGCACAATTAATTTCACAACATACTAAGAA
>JAFVEL010000008.1 GCA_017475965.1 Alphaproteobacteria bacterium
CAGTATCAACACATTGTAATTCAACGTTTACTATTGTACCAGTATCAGTAATAGCTTCTATATCTAATCTACTAGCTTTACTATTAGGATCTTCCTTTTGTGTCTCTGTGTTCAGTATTGTTACATCGTTTATAATGGGATTACCATTAAGGATGGCATTCAATAAAGAGATTAAACTTTTTTTACTATCATCTTGACCAAAGATTCTTTTAAAAACAAAATCCATTGTTGGTGTTAACTTATATAATTTACTTTCTTCTGTCATTTTACCTCCTTATTACTTTCTATACTTTATATATTCTATTATACTATATCTAGACAAGAGTGGAGAAAAATAAAAAAGCCCATGAAAATTTTGTTACATTTGATGAACTTAGTGAATATTTCCTACAAATAATGTGATTGTTTAATCAAAAAACAATTGATTATTTTTCAATCCAGTAGTTTCAATATGCCATTAATTATTATATATATTATATACACATAAGTTGTTAGTATAAAACCATCAAATCTATCTAATATTCCTCCATGACCAGGAATTATATTTCCACTATCTTTCACTTTTAGTATTCGTTTTATTTTTGATTCTAATAAGTCTCCTAATATTGAGGATATTATTAAAAATGGTGTAAATAATAACTTAATATAATGTAAAGTATCAAAAACATATTTTATATATAAATATGAAACCACAAATGAACAAACTGAACCTACGATTACTCCAGCCCATGTTTTGTTTGGACTAATGTTGGGGCTGAATTTTGGGCCTCCTATTAGTTTTCCACCAATATATGCAAATGTATCACAACTCCATACTATACTAAACAACCACAATATATCTTTATTCTGTACCATTGGTGATTGTATCAACCAAGTAATTGGAAAACTTATATATAATAATCCAGAATAAAATAATAATGATTTTTTATTATTATTAATTTTAAACCATTCTATAAGCATTAAACATAATATTGCAACAAAAAACATTTTATCGAATTTATTATATCGCATTAGTAAAAATACTAATATTCCACCAAATAATACAGCACTTATAGTTCTTTTTAAGAAATTATTTATCATAAATTATGATAATAGAACACTATAATACATTGTATATTATGAATTAGAAAATATCAACTTTACGTAGATATTATATTAAGATATTTTAAGACATCTATAATAAATATTAATATAATTCACTATAGATGTATGATTTTGTTATTTTGCAAATACTACACTATTATCAATTTTGATTGCATCATTAAATTTCTGTGAAATAAAATCAGTTTTGCCATACTTTACTATTTCTTGTACTGATTTTATTTCATTAAAACGAACTTCTCCGAATCTAATAGCAATAATTTGGTTGAAAATATTATTACCTCCTCTAAATGTCATATTCGGAAATGCATTATTGTTGTTTCTTTGTGAATTTTTTAATATTAATACACATGGTTCATTATCATTAATATTTGCACAATTAAAATTTATATTATTTAGTGCACAATCTAAATTAATACTTTCTATGCTGAAATAATTATTTGTTATATCATTTAGTACTGGTATTTGTGCACCATCATTATTTGCAACAACCTCAAATGTTCTCTCGTCTCCATTGCTACTAATATTACACTTATGATTATCGCAAAATTCAACAATAACAGCTGCATTACTATAGTTACCAAAAACTGAACATGTAACTATTACTAAACTTAAAAATTTACTAAAGGTCATTTTTCACACCTTACTAATTAGAATTACCCCTCACAATTAATATAACATGTAATGCATAAAAATAAAAGAAAATTTAAGTAAAATTATTGATTTATTATCAGAACCAACAAAAACAACTCTTTTATTAACTTATGATTACTTATTAATATTTTATTTACTAATATTTACTGTGTATGCCAAGATTACACAAAATATCAAACAACATATCCATATTTCATACTCTATTGCAATGAACGTTTGAAAAATAAAGAGTTTACCAAACCAATTTTATGTTTAATTATAAAAACTTGCGACTTGTAATATAATACAGATAATTTACATGATCATTTATTAATGTGTAAAATCCAGTTGTAATAGTAAATATCTCAAACATTTCTTATTGATCTAAAAACGCTTTAAACAAGCTGCAATATGTTTTTCAAACCTGTCCATACTCTACTAAAGAAGCTCTTAGTTCTTTCATTTTCTAATTGATTTATGTATTCTTGTTGTGCTGCTATAACATCACTTTTATTTATTTCACACCAATCATCACTTATAGATATATTTGTATTGTTATCTTTTTCAGTTGGTGTTACTTTTATGTCACTAAATTTTTTCTTAAGATATTCCTTCGAGTATGAATATATTTTAATTGCAATATCACTTGTTAATCTGCTACCAATTAATATGTCACTTATATAAAATGCAGACGGTAATATTACAAAATTTCTTATTATTGGATTCTCCCAGGCTTTAATTGCACAATCTTCTGCGATTAATGATGCTTTATATAGTTTGTTACAGAATGTTTTATCCCGTGCTCTCTCCAATGCATCAATTTGATTTTGTTGTAATTTTATTATATTATCTAAACTAATATTAATATCTTCTTTATTTATTTGTTCCCAATCATATAATTCCGATTGTATAGCACCTAGCAACTGTGTTTTTGATATTGGAGTATTATTATATTTATATGTATCTACCATTGCATTAGAAACATTTACATCAGCGGTAAATATAACAACTAGTGATAATAAAATTTTCTCTAACATATATTGTTTTTAATAATTCCTTTACATTATTATTATATGACATATGTTCTATTATGTCAAAAAATAGAAATTATTAATCAAAAACTATTAATAATAATTATATTCACGAGCAATATAAATAAACAATATACATGAATATACGTTACCATTTACTCATGTATATTTTTCTATTAATTATTGTTATTCTTCATTACTTTTGAAAATTGCATCTGCCCAATGATAATCAATTACAGGTTTAAATACTCTCCCAATTCTACTAGTAACTGGTCCAGAAATCAATCCAGATAGCAAAAATGATGTTGAGCAACTTGTTATAATTGGAATGAAAATATATTCACTACTATCACGGTTTAATTTAACTGCTCTATCCAAACTTATTATAACTTTATTTTCTGTATTGTCATTCTCAGCAAGTTGTTTGTTATCACTACTTAATTGTTCTGTTGGATAAAAAATACCATCTATTAAAAAATGATCTACGGCAGGTTTTAATACTCCACCAACCATTCTAATTACTGAACCGGCAATTAATTCAGATAATAGAAGTGAAGTTGCTCCACTTATTGCAATTGGCACTACAGTATTTCGTATGATATCATTATTCCATGCAAATAATAAAGTTTTTGAGGCACCACTTAATGCATATGACGTAGCTTTTGAAATGCCATTCCATGTGAATGAAGTTATACTAGAAAGCCCATTGTAAATTTTAATAAGTATACCTACACTATCTTTATTACTTGCAGGTATATTAGATTTTAATGGTTGTTTTTCTAGATTAATACTATTAATAGAATGTGTTACATTCTCTTTGTTTAATTCACTAAGTATGTTTCCTGTATCTATTTCTAAATTATCAGATGATTTAAATGTTAATGAAATGTTGTTTACTTGTTCGAAAGTATCATTACTATATGTAACATTTATAGATGCAACTATAGATGCAATTATTAATAATGAAGCAAATAATCTATTGAGCATATAATTTTTTCCCCTATGATTCCCCTATATTATTATTATATAACACATATTGCATTGTGTCAATAAAAACCCCATCAGTAACTAACACAACAATGGAACAATTGGAATATTACAAAAACGGGATATAAAAAAGGTTATATACATGAATATATGTTACCATTTACCCATGTATACCTTTAAAAATAAAGTTTGATTATTTAGTGTTTTTAAAAATTAAATTGGTCAAATTATAGTTCAATACAGGTTTCAATATTCCACCAATTGTACTGATTACTGGACCAGAAATTGATGAAGATAATAAAATTGAAGTTGCTACATTTGATACAATTGGAGTAGCAAGTTTTTTTAAATTATCATAATCTAACGAAAACAATTTAGTATTAAATATATTACTATATTTCTGTTGTTCTCCATTAGATTGTGTTTTTTGCTTCAAAACAAAATCTGTTAAGTAGTAATCCAATGTAGGTTTTAATACCCCACCGATCGTGCCAATAACTGGGCCAGCGACTAATCCAGACAATAGAATTGCAGTAGAACCACTTATTGCAATTGGAACTACAGTATTTCTTAGTGCATCATTATTCCATACAAACGATGCAGTTTTAGATATACCATCTAATGCATACGAAGTAGCTTTAGGAATGCCATTCCATGCATATGATGCAGTTTTGGATATACCATCTAATGCATATGAAGTAGCATTAGAAAGACCGTTCCACGCATAGGATGCTGTATTAGAAAGCCCATTATAGAGTCTACTAAATATACCTCCACTCTTTTTGGTTGCTTCTTGTGTTTCAGATGCAATACCAGCTTGCACATCAGTATTTGTATTGATTAGTGATTTTGTAATATCCTTATTAAGTTCAATGCAAGTTTGATTTATACCGTCCTTAGGTAAATCTATAGTAGACAATTCAATACCATTCGCCACTATTGCCGATTTCATAATATTGCTATTATCTTCAGCATTTACGGATGCGATTATTAATAATGATACTAATATTTTATTAATCATATAATTTCTCTCCATATAACTCATCTACAATATCATTATATAATATATAATTGGTTCTGTCAATAATTTTCTTACTAAAAAACACAGAATTATTAATAAAAAATTCAAAAATGTAAAATTATATTATGATAGACATGATAAAAGTGAAAATAAAATGAATTGCATGCACATGAATATACGTTACCATGTACTCATGTGTATTTAGAAAAATATCAACTATTAAATTCTCACATTATTGTTAATTGCATTATCTAATGATGGTTTAAAAACCCTTAATCCCATTCTAGCTGCTTTTCCCATTGATCCTTCTGATAATGCAACTGCAGTAAGATTACTTACAATTATTGGTTTCCACAATTGATTCCTACAATCATCATTTGTTACTGAGAATACTAGAGCATCTAATGCACATTTACCTGCAAATACTAAAGCTTTTGCTGCATACTTACCTGTAAATAATGCAGCTTTCGCAGTATATTTACCTGTATAATACAAAGCATTCCATGCAAATGATGCTGTATTAGATAAAAATTTACTAAACATGCTTCCACTTTTTTTGTTTGGGTTTGGTATTTCTGAACCAATATTTGAATATTGTGTGTTATCATCTTCAATCATGTTTTCAACTTCAGAAAAATCTATGTTGCTACCAAACATATCATTGAGATTTATTGATGAATTACTATCTCTCATTACATCTTTATCAGATACATCACTGAGACGTATTGAAGATTTATTTATATCAGATGATACATCAGAGACCACAACATCATTATTATTGAATTCTCCGATCATATTTATATTGCTATTATCTTCAGCATTTACAGATGCAATTACAAATAAAGAAGTTAAAATTTTATTAATCATATATTTACTCCCTAAATAACATTTACATATATATTATATAATGTTATTATTATTCTGTCAAGTGTTATATACACAAGATTATAAGTTATTAATTTGGTAGATTTTTAACAATTTGACATGCAATAGATTTATGGACTTAAAAATTTGTATGTATAAAATTGGCAATATCTTATACTAAAATAGTGTATGATTATACTATTAATATAATAAAAGAGAAATTTTAGATATGTTTGATGGGTTATCAAAAAAGTTATTATCAATATTTGGAAATATTCGAAATAAGGGAGTATTAACAGAAGATGTTATTGATTCTACAATTAGAGAAATAAGAATATCATTATTAGAAGCAGATGTAGCATTAAGTGTTGTAAAACAATTTTCACAAGATTTGAAAGAAAAACTAAAAGACCAAGCAGTAATAAAAAGTGTTACACCAGAACAAACTATAATAAAAATAGTTTATGATGAACTAGTAAAATTATTAGGAAGTAGTAATGAATATTATACATATAAATCAATAATGCTTGTGGGGTTACAAGGTTCTGGAAAGACAACTACTGCTGCTAAACTTGCTAATTTATTTAAAACTAAATTTAAAAATAAATGTTTATTAGTACCATTGGATACTTATAGACCAGCTGCAATAACGCAACTTGAACAATTGGCACATAGTAGTAATATAGATTTTTTCAATGATTTTAATAATAATGATGATCCACTTGATATAGCAACCAAAGCTCATTCAGTTGCTAATAATTATGATGTAGTAATATATGATACTGCTGGAAGACTATATGTAGATGATAAATTAATGAAAGAACTAGTGGAATTGAAAACAATAATTAATCCAAAAGACATATTATTAGTTCTTGATTCAATGATGGGACAAGATGCTATAAATACTGCTAACACATTTAATGAACAATTAAATATAAGTGGTTTAATACTAACTAGAGTTGATGGAGATAGCAGGGGAGGAGCTGCTTTATCAGCTAAATCAGTAACTAATTGTCAAATTAAATTTATTGGTACTGGAGAGAAAATAAAAGATATAGAAATATTCTATCCAGAAAGAATAGCTTCTAGAATACTTGATAAAGGAGACATAATTAGTTTAGTTGAAAAAGCAATAGATGAGAATGTAGCAGAAGATATTTCCAAAGTAAAATTTGGTAAAGGGTTTGATTTAAATAGTATGGAAACATATTTGTTACAAATGAACAAAATAGGTGGATTGTCTGGATTAATGAAATTTATTCCAGGAATAAAACGCATTCAAGAACAATTAAAAAATAATAACATATCAGATAAAGTAATATCGAGACAAATTGCAATAATAAGATCAATGACTAAAAAAGAACGAAGTAATCCTAAAATATTAGATGCATCCAGAAGAAAAAGAATAGCTGGAGGATGTGGACAAGAAGTATATGATGTAAATAGACTAATACAACAATATGACAATCTAAAAAAAATAATGACTAAAATGTACGAACAAGGACCTGGATTTATGCAAAATATGTTTAATAATTTCAAGAAATAAACATAAGATTATTAGATTGCATTTGTTTGAATTACATTTGTTAGATTACATTTTATTATCATTAATATTCATTAGTTCCGTAATATTATCAGTACAAGATATCAAATATAAAGGTGTGACTATAATACCTTTATTATTGTTTTGTATCTCATGTCTAGGATGGTACATACTGCACCCGAAATGTAATTTAATTTTATTTTTTATATTCATTTGTATAGGTGAAATTACAAAGATATTCTTCAAAAAAGAATCTATTGGAACTGCAGATTATCTTATCAGTGTATTTGTTTCACCATTTTTATACAATACTAATTTATCATTTGTATTAACATTAATTGGTATTTTTGGCATAATTACATCATTTTTTATTAAAAGTAAAAATATTCCTTTTATTTTGCCAATATTATTATCAGTGTTAATAGTTAATATATTTAAAATTTTCTACTAATAATTCTTGAATATAAAACTACAATGAATAATTGGTACAATTTGGTGGTTATAGTGCCAAATTATTGCTACATTGTATTTTTTTTTTTTTTTTATTTGAATTTTTCTATTGCATTACGTTTCAAGATGTATTAACCTATTGTTAATAAGTCAAGTTGTATTTATTGAGGATATACTTAATTATGAGTAATATACAGTTAAAACGTAATCACACTAGCAGTGCAGTGTTTGATAGTTCAAAACCAGAGAGTTTAATGGTTCAAGACTTTATGAAGCAAGTTGTTAATTTAACCGCTGCTTACATGTCAACTAATAAGGTAACAGTTGACGAAGTACCTGTATTATTGAAGAAATTTACTGTAGCTCTTATGGATAACTTAAAGGAAGTTGGAGAATCTGTAAATTCTAATCCGGGACGTAGTCCAGCAGTCTCTATTGAAGATTCAGTACATGACGGTTACCTAATCTGTTTAGAAGATGGTAAAAAATTACAAATGTTAAAGAGACATCTTAAGACAGTATATAATATGACTGTTGATCAGTATAAAGAGCGTTGGGGATTATCGCCAGATTATCCAGTAGTTGCACCTTCCTATGCAAAGCGTCGTAGCAATATTGCTAAGACAACAGGATTGGGCAGCGGAAAAAAAAAGCTTAGGGTAGCATAGTTTTTTGTAATTTTATTTTATATAAATAATTTTTTAGATTATTTATGTGGTATGAATGATACACAAGCATTGGAAATAATGAGTAGATTGAGTTCATTATTTCCTAGTGTATCGTCTGAATTGAGTAGTATAAATAATTATACTTTTCTTGTTGCTGTTTTGTTATCAGCTCAAACTAAAGATAAGTCAGTTAATTCTATAACGAATAAATTATTCAAGGTTGCCATTACTCCCAAACAAATGTTGGAGTTAGGATTAGATGCGATAAAAGAGTATATAAAAACAATTGGGTTATATAATAATAAAGCGAAGAATATCATTGCTTTATCTGAAATATTAGTCGAAACATACAATTCCGAAGTACCATTGGATAGGGATTTGTTAGAAAAATTACCTGGAATAGGTAGAAAGAGTGCAAACGTTATTCTTAATAAGTTATGTAATGCTCCATACATAGCAGTTGATACTCATGTGTCTAGAGTTTCTAAAAGGTTAGGATTGACTAATAATACAAATGTATTGAAAATAGAACAAGATTTGTACGATGTAATACCAAGTGAATATTACACTACTGCTAGTAATTTATTAGTAATGCATGGCAGGTATACTTGCACTGCAAAATGTCCTAAGTGTAATAATTGTATATTGAAAGATATTTGTAAATTTAAAAATAATAATAAATAATATAATTTAATATTAATATATAGTAATTATCCCGATACTGCCAAAGGTGGACTATTAAAGATATTTAACAGAAATTGTCATACGAATAAGCTGAAAATCGTGGGGTTTTACCGAATGATACATGTAATCTAAGTTATTAATTGTTTATATTTGTTAAATTATCTATAATTATTTTGTATAACATTGTATAATTTATACAGTCTACATGACATGTATTTATTATTTCTTTAATACTTATAGAAGTATCTAATGGTGATGTGTTCACGTTTATTCCAATACCTATTATTGCATAAGGATAAATTATCTCAGTAAGTACTCCAGCTAATTTTTTATCATTATAATATATATCATTTGGTAATTTAGTTTGTATTAAATTATTATATGTTACATTATCTCTTAAGAACTTCATTAAACTAATTAGAATTTTTATATTAATAATAGAGATTTCATTGATACTAATACCTAGTTTTTCAATATTTATTATATATGAACCATGAAAGTTTCCTTCTTCAGAGATCCATGTTCTTTGCCTTAATCTACCACGACCATTTGTTTGCACTTTGGCGGTAATTAATATATCTTCACTTATACTATTATTATGATTTATAATATCAATAGCATAATCCTGAGTACTCGTTATAGTATCAAATTTGGTAATTTTTAATTGATTTATATTCACAATTAATTTTATTATTTGTATTGTATATTATATATTATAATATGTATTACAGTAATTTTGTAAGTTAATTAGTAGATTGATTTTATCAAGCATATAATATGATGTACTAACTATAAATTGTATTATAATTAGACTCAATTTATTTTTCACAATTTTGATATATATAGTATAATAGAGTGTATATTAATAAATATATTGCTCCATTCAAAATATAACAAACATTCTTAATTAGTTATTAATAATGATATAGAATAATAATAGAAGGTTATTAATTATTTCTAAGAAGTTAATTATGAAATTAAAAAAGTATATAGCAAGTATTATATTACCAGTTATGTTATTGAGCATGAATGGATATAGTATGGATAATCAACAAGTTGCAAATGAGAAATCTAAAAAATCCGGATATACTTGGCACAAATTGATGGACAAATGTTTAGAAAAAGGACGTGAGTTTACAATTGAATTTAGAGATGATGAGTCTATTGACCCTAACATAAAGCAAGAATTTCAAGGGAAAAAAGCTATATTATATACTAAATTATCAAAAGATGTTGGTGAACGTCCTATCACTAAAATTGTGAAATTGCCATGTTTTATATACGACAATGCGTTACCATATGATGTTGTTTTTCAAAAAGATCTTATAATTAACAAAACAAAATATTTTTATAATTATATAGGAGATACACGCAGACGATATAAAGCAGGATTAATAAAATATGATAATCAAGCATATTATGGAGCATGTAAATTATCTAATAGTGGAACATTAATTCATGTTAAGACAGAAAGATACGGTGGTAATTTTTTAGGAGACAATGAAAATGAACGAGTTTGTATTGGGAAATTGGATCTCAGAGAAGATGATTTAAATAGTGAAATAGAACGGAGTACAAATAATCTTGTTCGTCGTTACTATAAGAAGCAAAATATTAATATTATAGACTACCTAAATGTTACTGATTATGAAAAACAACAGAAAAAAAATGAAATTACAGACATTATAAATAGACTATATCAATATTGTTTTGATAAATTTAAGGATAAAATAGAGCAATTTTTTTCTAAAGAGTTGGTTGATTTGGATGAGTACGTATCTAATAGCGAGTTATGGGATGCAGTTGAAGATTTCCTGGAAGATCATAGTAATTATGAATGGTTGTTAATAAAGGTAAATAGTATAGATAGTATTACACCAAATTATATATTAGATCCAATTAGTTATAAACTTTGCATGGAAAAATTACATCGAAACAATAAAATTGCAAACAAATAATATCTATACAAATATGATGTATTGTAATTAACAATACACTAATTAATAATTTAATAAGACAGATCATAATAAGTACTGCAATAAAAGTATGTAACAACATTTAATATTAGTATGACTATGTTATATTATATTTGTTTTGATGTAATAGATAATAGATATTGGAATATGAATGTTGAAGAGTGGGAGAATTTATTCAATTACTGTAATATTTGGTATGGTATTTTTTCAACATTTTATATTTTATTCTAATTACTTAAATGTTTCTAAACTCCACTAGTGACAAATCAAATAATATACCATTCTTACATTATATTATTAATATAATACTCAACTTTATTACTCATTAGTAAATTCACCACTATATCCAAAATCAATCACATTATAAACACATACAAAATCCTACTTTATATTTTTTCTATACTATATTTGTTTTTATTTTTTTTGAGTTAACTATTATTTAAGAATATTACTGTAGTATTGTATTTGAAGGAATTTGATAGGAATCATGTATTAAATATAAATAATAAAGAAAAAGGAGAAAGAAATATGAATAGTTTTAAAGTTTTATCATTAGGATTTATATTTGCAACAGTGGTTGCTGAATATAATCAATCCAGTAAAAGCTACTGACATGAATGACTACCAATATGGATGTAAGCGGATTCAAGTTAATAAGGACCAAATAATAGAATATCTTAATACGGATAATTATACAATAAGAAAAATTGTAACTAAGTACAATGACCTAGAGA
This sequence comes from Alphaproteobacteria bacterium, assembly GCA_017475965.1. Taxonomy (GTDB): domain Bacteria; phylum Pseudomonadota; class Alphaproteobacteria; order RUG11792; family RUG11792; genus RUG11792. The sequence goes on from JAFVEL010000008.1 coordinate 11,693, forward strand.
TGAAGTATTAGCAATATATCAGGAGATAAATCATTTAGTTGAGTATGTAATTTAAGCTCTTGAAAGTATATATGAATTAAATACATGGACAAGATTTGTTGATGCAGTAAAAAGATCACATGGAAGAAATAATTGTGAATAAATATGAGGCAAATAATAGCATAATATAAAAAACTAACTATAACAAAATAACATAGCAAATTATTTGTTGTTGTGTTGTTATTTAGATGCGCAATATGTATTTACTTGAAAGTTTCTAGCATATTAGATTTGTAGAACAATAACTTATAAATTAATTTGTTATTAATCTATTTTAACAAATAAGAATTAATTCGAAAGAACAATATTTACATATATAGAACATAGCCTTCATACTTTCATACATTTCATATTATATATACAATGAGAATTATTATTTATTACCTAATTTATAATTTAATGCTTCGTTTATGTCATATTTATTAATATTTTTGGATTGTCTCATATCAGCAATTGTTCTAGCTACGCGTAGTATCCTATGAAATCCTCGAGTAGATATATCCGATTTATCTATTGAATTTTGTAATATAAACTTAGATTCAGTATCTAGTTCAGTAATACTTTCCAAATAATTTGTATTTATTTGTCCGTTTAATTGATTATTATACAAATTTGATTGTTCTGCTCTTTTTATTTGAAATTCTCTAACATTTGATACTCGTTGTTTTATTTCAGATGATTTTATACTATTGTCTTTTATTCCAATTGATAATAATTCACTACTACGAATACTTTGCACATAAATAATAATATCAAATCTATCCAATATTGGTCCTGATATTCTATTCCTATATTCCATAGCGCAAATTGGTGCTTTATTGCATTCTTTATTTCTATTACCAAAGTATCCACATTTGCATGGATTCATAGCAGCTATTAATTGTATGTTAGCAAGATATGTAATATGTTCTTTTGCTCTAGATATTGTAATAGTTTTATCTTCTAAAGGTTGTCTTAATGATTCTATTGTTTGTCGTTGAAATTCTGGCAATTCATCTAGGAATAATACACCATTGTGAGCCAACGATATTTCTCCTGGTTTGGCAGATGCTCCACCACCAACCATAGCTACTAATGATGTTGAGTAATGTGGAGTCCTATATGGTGGATTATATATAATTCCATCCTCTGGCAACATTCCTGCCAAACTATATATACATGTTGTTTCTAAAGCCTCCTTTGGAGTCAAGTCTGGTAATATTGTTTTCAGTCTGGATGCTAACATAGATTTACCGGAACCAGGAGGACCAATCATTAATACATTATGCTTACCACATGCTGCTATTTCTAATGCTCTTTTGGCTTCAAAGTGTCCCTTGACATCTGACATATCTTCATTATAATAATTATCATTGTGTTTTACATTATCTATAGTAATAATTGGTATTTGTGATTTTCCTTTTATATGATTTATCAATTGCAATATATTTGATGGTGCAATAATACTATCATTGCCACTCCATCTTGCTTCATTAGCACATGATACTGGACATATTATTGACATATTGTTTTCATTAGCATACATGGATGCACAAATGACACCTGGTACATGATTTATAGAACCATCTAATCCTAATTCCCCCATTACTATATAATTATTATCATCGGATAAATCTATTACTTCCATCGAGCCTAATAATGCCATTGCTATTGGTAAATCATAATGTGAACCTATCTTGGGAATATCAGCTGGAGCTAGGTTTACTATAATTCGTTTTGCTGGAAATCCTAATCCTATACTGAAGAATGCAGATCTGATTCTTTCTTTTGCTTCGGCTACAGACTTATCTGGTAATCCTACTATACAAAAAGCTGCTAGACCTGGAGATATCTGTGCCTCAACTACTACTTCTATTATTTTCATGCCGATTGAGGATATTGTTTTTATTTTGGATATCATTATTGTGAATTAGTGTATTTTACACATAAATATATACTATATAAATCTTAATATTTATTTAATTTGCATAAATTAAATCACCCAAACAAAAAACCAATATTCTATATTAGATCTGAGATATTTCATAGGATTGTTTATTTCTCTCACATTCTGTGTGGATATAGTATAATACAGATATAAATGATATATTAATAAATGTATTACAAATTGAATTATATAACAACACTTTTGATTAATTATTAATCATACTATAGTAATAGTAATATAGTAGTAGTAATTATTTATAAAGGTTTAATTAAAATAATACAATATATAGTGCGTATTATATTACCGATTATATTATTAAGCATGAATGAATTTATAGTATGTACACTCAACAAGTTGCAAATGAGAAACCTAAAAAATCAGGACATATTTGGCAAAAATGGATGGACAAATGTTTAGAAAAAGGACATTAGTTTTGGGAATAAATTCACTGGTTAATTGTGACAATAGGAAATGCCTTTTCAAAGGAATAAAACTTTATTGTTATAATAAATTATCAAAAATGACTAGTAAATTTTCAAATTGATATTAATAAAACAACAATTGTGCATTCTAATGTAATAAACATTAATTCTAAAACATGCACATGAAAAATATTATTGGAGGGAACAAATTAGTAATATCAAATTACAACAATAAAATGCATTTAAATATAACATCATTTGTTAGTTATAATTTATTTTATTTTTTGTACCAAAAAATTATACTTCACATTACCGAATCCAAAAATGATTCAAATGCTTTATGTTTTGCTGTCTCTTGGTCTTCATATTCATTATTTACAAAATTTTTATATGTTTCTATTTGCCTTACATCAGTAATTGTCATTTTTGGTAAATATTTTTTCGCTAGTTCTTGCAATCTCTTTGGTTCGTTTAGATAACTCCATTCAGCATTATATACTTTTAAATCATCGGTAGTTTGTACAATTTCTCTATTTATTGTTTTTAATTGTTTTCGTAACGAAACTACTTCATATTTACTTTTAGATAATAATACTCCTAATGTTACAAATAATACTAATGTCAATATCAAATTTCTATTCATAATTATTATGTATACTGACTTTATACAAAAATCATCTTTAGTAACAACATATTATAAACAATAACACAACTATTTAATCACTAATAACATATCTAAATGCTCTCAATATTGCCGACCTAGCTCTTGGATTATTTTTTATTTCTTCATTACTAGGATTTATGATATTATTGTTTATTTTTATTATATTTGTGTTATTTTGTGCCCAATATTTTACTATTCTGTCCTCTAATGAGTGAAAAGAAATAGTAACTATTATTGAATTATTTACTAATACATTAGATAAACTATTTAATGCTTTATTTATTTCATTTAATTCATCATTGACATATATTCTTATAGCTTGAAATGTTTTAGTTGCTACATCTATGTTTGATTGCTTTTTAGTAATAGTATTATGTATTATATTTCTCAATTCTTCAGTTGTTTCAATTAGTTTTTGAGTTCGATATTCTACTATTGCTTTAGCAATTTTTCTTGATTTAGTTTCATCTCCATATTTCCATATAATTTCGGCTAAATCCTCTTGTGACATGCTATTAATAACATCATAAGCAGATTTACCTTCTTGTGACATTCTCATATCTATATTGCCAGATTTTGAAAAAGAAAATCCTCTTTCTGGTGTATCAAGTTGCATTGATGATACTCCAAAATCAAATAAAATTTTATTGTATTTACAATCTAATTCAGATAATACTTCGGAAAATCTACCATGTATGAAGTTAAATCTTTCATTATATATTGATTTTATTTGGTTGGCTCTACTAATAACATTTGGGTCTCTATCAATTCCTAACACAATACAATCACTACATTCGTTCAGAATAGCACTAGTATGACCACCATATCCGAAAGTGGCATCTATTATATTATCTCCACTACTGGGTGCTAAATAATATAAAACTTCATTTAATAAAACTGGAATATGACACATTATTGTTAAATATTGTGGTTAGTTAATTTATTTTAACACAATAGATAAATTACTTGAAAATTTGTAAACAAACTCGTAATAAAATTATCATTACATAAAATATACTAAGCTGATATTATAGAAAAGCTAGGATTTAAATCCCAGCTTCAGAATATGTTATTTATTAAAACTTAAAAGCAAGATTTAATCTAAGACCCATATTGGAAACTGTTACATCTCCGAAATCAGTTTTATTTGATTGCTTCATTAGTTTTATTCCTGGACCAAAG
>JAFVEL010000053.1 GCA_017475965.1 Alphaproteobacteria bacterium
AACACACAAAGCAAATCTACCAACTGGAATGATGTCCTTGTACGCATTTTTCACAGCAGAAGAGACTATTTTATCTTTTACTGCTCTATTATTAATAAATATTCTCTGGGAACTTTGTGAATACTTGGAATCCATTGGATGAAATAGATATCCTTCCAATTTTATTATATCGTTTTCCTCAATAACATGTATTGAACGATTAAATAAATCTTGTCCAATAATCGAACTTATTCTTTCTTCTAATGATTTCTCATTGAAATTACACAATATCTTCTTATCATCTCTTACACAAAACTCTATTGTAGGATGAGTTAGAGCAAAATTTTCCATTACTGATATACAATGAGACAACTCTACATTGTCTGATTTCAAGAACTTTAGTCTTACTGGTAATTTATCAAATAAATTACTTACAGTTATTTTAGTTCCACTTTCAAAATTAGATTTTATAATATTATTTTCTTGAGAAAAATTCACAGATATTTCTAATCCATTTGATTCAATTTTTAGTTTACTAACAGAAGCAATAGATGGAAGAGCTTCTCCTCTAAATCCATATGTAGTAATTCCCATTAGATTACTATCATTTAGTTTGGAAGTAGCATGTCTTTTTATCGCTAAGGATAAGTCTTCTTCATTCATACCAGTTCCATTATCTTCCACAACTAGTTTTGTTCTTCCGGCATCTTGTATGAACACATTTATTCTAGTACTATTTGCATCTATTGAATTCTCTACTAATTCTTTTATTATTGAGGCTGGTCTTTCTATTATTTCTCCAGCTGCTATTTGATTTATCAATTCATCACTCAATATACGAATCTTAGACATTTTAAATAGAATTATAAATTAATTTATTTAATTTTACCATTTTATTTATACAAATATCACTAGATTATAAATTAAGTTAACTTATTTTATATATGCAAACAATGGATATATTGATGTTTTGGTAAAAGCGTAATAGAATGGATATGTGGATTATACTACACCAGTAATCTACAATGATTATGTTCATTAATATAATTATTTTTTTAAAATACTTATTACTTTACATTGAGTAGCAGTATTACATGTAGCATTGCTAGTTTTTGTTGATGAATTTGTAATTATTATCATATTGATATTATAAGTGAGTGTATATTACTTTGTTTAGTTTAGATGCATATACAACTGCTCTATCATCCAAATCACCAGTATCTCAATATTTACGATAGTACCAGTATCAGTAACAGCTTCTATATCTAATCTACTAGCTTTACTATTAGGATCTTCATTTTATGTCGTATTACTTGTATTATTATCAATATTATTATATTATTGTCAAGAACTGTGTTTAGTATTGTTACATCATTTATGATAGGATTACCATTATCAATAAAGAAATTAAACTCTTCTTATTATCATCTTGATCCACACAAAATCTACAAATTGAAACATATTATCGTTTAATTTTGTGAGTGATATACCATGTAAAATTAAATTAAATTTATATCACCAACAGAATAAATTTAAACATAACATCATTTGTTGGGGGCATCATTGTATCAAAAGTCATATATCTTTCTCATTAATTTGTATAATTTATTAATATAATTTATATACAAGAGGTGTGAGATATAAAAAATCCCATAATTCAAATCACACCCAAGATATCAAATAAGTTATAATAATTTTACCAAATAAATTTTTAAATAATTGTTATATGCCATTACTTTAATATAAAATATAAATATAATTATTATTATCAAAATAGTCCATTCATGGAAATATTAAATATTAATAATAGGCAAGATTTTAGAAAGTGGTTAATTGATAATAGTACCAATATTAATGAATGCTGGTTAGTAATACAAAAGTGTAATCCAAATATGCAGAATAATAACACTATTAACTATTTGGATGCAGTAGAAGAAGCATTATGTTTTGGATGGATTGATGGTATACATAAAACAGTAACTAATATAGGACATTTACAAAGATTTTCTCCAAGAAAAAATAATAGTTATTGGTCGGAATTAAACAAGGAAAGATGTAAAAGATTAGACAAATTAGGATTAATGACTGAACAAGGAAGAAAAGCATTGTCATATGCAAAACCATTTGTTATTAGTGAAGATATCATGCAATTGTTTTGTAATGATGCAGAATTGAAAAGCAAATTTGATTCATTTCCATTACTTTATCAACGTGTGAGAATTAGTAATATACAAAGGCACCAAAATAACACAGAAGTATACAATCGTATAATTCATTATTTTATTATGAAAACTAAACAAGGGAAAATGTATGGTCAATGGAACGATTATGGCAGACTAATTGATTATTAAATACTTTAAGCATAAATGTTTTGTATATATTTCTGTTGAACATTTCATGCATTGCAAATCTATACTTGTTACTGTGGTTAAGCAATTGTAGTGTTCAATATTATATGTTTATTATTCTTTTTCCATTTTGATTAGGAGCTGATACTATTCCATTATTTTCCATTTCTTCTATTAATCTTGCTGCTCGATTGTAGCCTATTTGTAATTTCCTTTGAAGATGAGTAACTGAACACTTCTTATCATTTCTTATTATTTCAAGAGCTCGTTCATATAAATCATCATTATTATTGATTTCTTCTGTTTTATTAGTTTGTGGTTTAACTTCATTGATTTGGTTAATTTTATTGAATTGTTGAGTAATAACATCATCATATTTTGGAACAGACTGATTCCTAATAAAATCAACTACTCTATCGACTTCCATATCACTTACAAATGGTCCATGTACTCTTATTATTCTTCCAGCTCCTGACATGTATAACATATCTCCCTTGCCAAGTAGTTGTTCAGCTCCTTGTTCTCCTAGTATAGTTCTACTATCTATTTTAGAAGTTACTTGGAAACTAATACGAGTTGGAAAATTTGCTTTAATAGTACCAGTAATTATATCTACAGATGGTCTTTGAGTAGCCATTATTAAATGAATACCAGCTGCTCGAGCCATCTGTGCTAACCTCTGAATTGCTGCTTCTACTTCCTTACCTGCTACTAGCATTAAGTCAGCTACTTCATCTATTACTACTACTATGTATGGCATTGGGTCAAACTCAAACTTTTGAGTTTCAAATATTGGAGTACCAGTATTTGGATTAAAACCAGTTTGTGTTCTTCTAACTAATAATTGTGGTTTTTCTTTAGCATCAATTAGTTTTTTATTAAAACTTTCAATATTACGTACTCCTAGTTTTGACATTTGTTTATATCTATTTTCCATTTCACTAACTGCCCATTGTAAAGCAAATACTGCTTTTTTAGGATCAATTACTACTGGAGTTAATAAGTGCGGTATATCATCATATACTGATAGTTCCAACATTTTTGGGTCTATCATTATTAACTTGCAATCTTCTGGTTTAAATTTAAATAATATTGATAATATCATGCAATTTATTGATACTGACTTACCAGAACCAGTTGTCCCTGCTACTAATACATGAGGCATTTTAGTTAAATCAGATAATATAGCATTTCCATTAATACTTTTTCCTAATACTAAAGATATTCCTTGATTATTATCTATAAATTCTTTTTGCCCTATTAATTCTGATAAATACACAGTTTGTCTTTGTTTATTTGGCAATTCTATTCCTAAGGCGTTCCTTCCTGGAATAGCAGAAATTCTAGCTGTAGCTACTTGCATAGACCTAGCTATATCATCACTTAAACTTATTACTCTTGAATTCTTAGTGCCAGGTGCAGGTTTAAATTCAAACATTGTTACTACTGGTCCTCTTATTGCATTGATTATTTCTCCCCGAACACTGAACTCTTCTAATACTTTCAGTAATTCATTGGAATCTTCTTGTATTTTATTTGCATCTACATCATTAGATAATACTGGTACTTTATCTAATAAAGATATACTTGGTAATACATATTCTCCAGTATTATAATTTGAATTAATATCATCTGCTTCACTATACTGGTAGACTTTATCAATTTCATTTTTTTCCGTTTCATTTACTTGTATGTTATTTATTATATTTTTATCTTGTATATTTTCTTCATTATTTACTTCTATATTGTTCTCATTAATATCCAATGTATTTTTATTTGATGGTTTATAACTAGATACTTGTTTTTGTTTGTCACTTTTTATATTATTATGTAGTGCTACTATTTGTTTTTTATTATTCTTTACAATTTGTTTGCTTGATTTGTACTTACTATTAAAATTGTTAAACATTTTATTACACTTACTAAATAATTTTTTAATATTTATTTTATAACTGAATAGACAAACATATTGTATACTCCAAAACCATATTGCAAATAGTATTGCTACTTGCCATCCATATAAAGCATTTTGTTTCAGTATATCTATGAATACTATTTTTGATAACGCATATCCAATGTATCCTCCTGCATAATAATCTATCTTAAACATTTGAAATGTTGGGTATGTAGATATAATATTTAATATCATTGTTCCAGAAATAAAAAATATTAATGTAAAAACAAATTTATGCTTCTTGTATTTGGAAATGTTAAATAATATTAGTATTCCCCTAATAAATAAACATACTACTACTACATATGAAAATATTCCTAAAAATTGAAAACTAATATTAGAAATAATAAAATATATTGCTATAAAAATATTATTTGTAGTATTAGAGGATGCAATAAATGGTGTATATTCAGTACACAAAAATACATTCTTAGAATAAATATTATATAAACAGTACTGAATTAATAAAAGTACAGAAACAAGTAATGGAAATATACTTGATTTAATGTTATACTTATTAGACATTGTGGAAATACATCAATCATCATCTCATAATATCATTTTTCTACTAAATTTGTCAAAAAATTTTTCAATTTTCTGCATTTTATAAATCAAAAATTAACTATGTATAATGTATTTTCTAATTAAGAAGTATTTATTAAGTTTAAATTTTATGAAAAATGTTTTAAATTTAACATTATTAAACGCATTAGTAGTGTGTGCGTTTGCAAGTAGTATTGCAGCATCACAAAACCCAGAAAAACATTCTAATTCACTACAAGACAAGTGCATGAACTATGGTTCAATTATAAAATCTGCGAATATTAATGAACCATCACAGAAACCTCAATATACTAAAGTTGGTGGATTTTTTAGTGTACATGCAAATACCATCTCCGTTTTAAAAGGACAAATACTGGTGGGAGAAAAAAATGATGATACAAAATTTAGTTTACCTAATTATGCCAGATACAATATACCAAAAAATTCTACATTAGAACTAGGTAATAATAGTAGTTTAATTGTACAAAGAGATGGTAGATTATCAAATCATGGAACACTAATAGTAAATAAGAATTCATCATTAATTGCTCCTACACTGGATATATCAGATTTTTCAAAGGAATTCACAAAAAATAAAAAAGGAGAATTGAAACTAAGACATGGAGTAGATAATAATAATGGTACAATTATTGTATATAATGGCGGTGAAGTATATTGGAAAGAAATACGTAATGGTATAGAGAAAAAATCTAAAACAACAATATATAAAGGAATAGTAGATTTTAGAAATTTAATAACTAATATATTAAGCTTAAAAACATCAATTAATAATTTATTTATACATTTAGAAGATGTTAAAATAAAACTATTTGATTCGTCCATATCAAAAAAAGATATGCTAACAATTAGCAATAGTGAAATACTCAAAAATGTATCTTTGGGTAATGATTGTGTACTCGATGGAAATTTTGACTTTCCTGCACCATCATCCAGTGTAACTAGAGCCTCTAAAACTGAAAAACATAATGGTGTAACATTATCAAAGGATACAGTTATAAGAAAAAATGTTCAATATGGAATACCGGAAAATGAACTCAAAGGTTTATTTGAAAATGGAGACAAATTGATAATAAATTCAAATCAACAAGATGAAGAAAAAATTGATTACAAAATGAAACAATTACTTGTAGAATTCAATGATCCAAAGAAGATTACTATTATTAATGTAGATTATACTGATCTTAATAAAATTGAATATTATAGTAATTACTTAAATAAAGAATTAACAAGCGATTGGGCTACAACAATTGATAACAATATATTTCCTTTATATTCAGATTTATTTACACAAAAAAATAATAAAAGCAAAATAAATCGGTTCAATATGTATTTTACTTTTGAAGGAAAGAAAGACATATCATTTGAATTACAAGATGAAGAAAATGCAAATAATTATCAAATAGCATTTTATAGAAGTTTTCAAAACTATAACTCATTATTAAATGCAAATTTACCAGATAATAAAAATGAAAGTAGTAATGTAATTAATAACTTTGTACAAAAATACAGTGGTTGGTCTCCATATTTAAAAACTAATTGGAAGACAATGTATAAAATATCAACAAAGGATGAGGAACATAATTGTGCAGTATTACGTTTTTACAAAAATGATAATAATGTAGCAGTATTGAATAAGTTAATACTTGGAACAAAACAGACACCTGTAACTCTAAAGATTGACTGTTCTGATACTAATGGAGTACCTAACTATGCTCAAAAGATAATAATTAATGATTTTATATCCGAAAATAATAATTCACAAGTTGTTGTAGAAGCAGGACAAGAAATTATATTGAAGAAAGACGCCGATATTAATGATATTACATATGATAATGATGAATATGAAGTTAATGATGAACCTGAAAAGCAAAATGATGAAGAAGAAACTGATACTCAAGTTAACACTGGTACAAATAAAAGAAGTAGAACTGTTAAAAAAGGTGGTAAATTAAAAGCTAAAAAAGTAACAATAATAAATGATTCCAACCCAAAACATGGTTTTTCACAGGATGGTAAATCAGATAGGATTGTAGTAAACTTCACAGATAGTGTAGAAAAATATGAGGATGAGGTAATTGATGAACAATCCGGAGAAGATGAAGACGAATGAAACTATAAAATTATACACTGGTTATCATGCCAGTGTTTTTTTTGATTTACAATATATAAATACTAAAAATGTTTTAAATTTTACTTTCGAAGACTAAAAATAATTAATTATTATGATGTATTTATTTTCAACCTCTTTTATTTTCAAGTAATCGAACGTAGAATATATTATATAAGTAGTAATAAAATTTCTATATTATGTTATTATCAACTTTTGCACTAATATGTCCAATGATATTAGTTTTATCATCACTTGCTTTTTTACCATTAATATTACCCAAGTTTTGGGAAAAGTATGAAATAAGATTATTATCTGTTATTTCTATATTATCCGTAGTAGCAGATTTAACTTATATACCACACGCTAACAGATTAATTAGTCACGCTATATTTCAAGATTACTTGCCATTTATAATAATGTTATTTACATTGTTCACATTAAGTAATGGAATTAATATAACAGTTGATGCAAAACCTAGTACTTTTGGTAATATTGTTTTCCTAGTAATAGGTGGAGCTTTGTCTTCATTAATAGGTACTACTGGTTCGGCAATGTTATTAATAAAACCATTTCTAACATTTAATAAAAAACGGCAATTAAAACAACATTTAGTAATATTTTTCATAATAATAATAGCAAATGTAGATGGAATATTAACTCCACTTGGAGACCCTCCTTTATTATTGGGATACTTGAATGGAATAGATTTTACTTGGTTACTAATACACATGTATAAATATTGGTTCTTTTATATATTATTATGTTTAATTATATTTTATGTAATAGATACTGTAATATTATCAAAAGATGAAAATGCTAGAGAAGAAATAAAAAATTATGATAAACCAACTAGTATAAGTATTGATGGCATATTGAACATTATATTATTAGTATTAACTGCATTAATACTATTTATGAATTTAAATTTGAAAATTAGTATTGGCGGTTTGGAAGTATCATCAATATATGTAAAAGACTCGATTTTATTATTATTTAGTGGATTATCATTAAGATTACGTAATAAAAACATAGAAGAAATTAATTTTAAACCATTCATTGAAGTTGCTAGAACATTTTTAGTAATATTTATCGTATTAGCTCCTGTTTTATATTTAATGCAACACAATACAAATAGTATACATAAATTCTTGGATAGTATTAGTAATGATGGTAAAAATATTCCTACAGCTTATTTCTTATTGTGTTCATTAGCATCAGCATTCTTAGATAATGCTCCATCATATTTATTATTTTTCAAAATGAGTGGCTGTACAGCAAAAGAACTAATGACAAGTAGTTCTCAAATATTGACTGCTATATCAGTTAGTTCAGTAGTAATGGGGTCGTTATCATATATAGGAAATGCTCCTAATATGATGGTAAAAAATATATCTGTAAATAATAAAATCAAAATGCCATCTTTTGTTGCGTATTGCTTATACGCTAGTGCAATTATAATACCAATTTCGTACTTATTAATAAAATTATTTAATTTCTACTAAATTAGTAAGTGGCTATATTTATTAGCCACTGTTTATTGATATCAATTATTAGTATCGTTAAAATCTATATATATGTTCTTCAGGTTTGGTTTATTTTTAATCAAGTTAATTGCATGATTTTTAATCTCGCTATAATCAATTATCAATTCAACTACATTCCTATTTTTTAAAAGAGAATTTATTGCCTTTTCGTCTAATTGGTTTTCTACTTTATATGGTCTAACTGCATGGGTTTTTCGATCTTTTACTCTTATCTCTGAAACCTCATATGGAAAATACTTACCTATCTCCGAATTAGGTATCTTATTTCCTTGTGAAAAAAATACTTTGTTATTGCGCTTGTTATAAAAATAACAATTGCCAGCATTCAACAATGCAGTTCTAAAATATTTTACTTTGACTGATTGAAATCTTTTATTGTGCCTATTTCCGTATTCAGGATAATATGTGTCAATACATTTTGATATTTCATTTAATATCAATTTATTAATTGTTTGACAAGTAATCTTGCATTTATTTATAGCACGCGCTATATCTTCATAATACCAAGCGTTATTAATGTTATCAATAGGTCGTGTAATATTATCCAGCAATTTATCTCTATTATCGAAGTATTGTGTTACACTTATTATTTCGCCTTCTTCTATATTAAATTTAAATATCTCTTCAATATTTTTTTGACACTCACCCTGTGTTTCAGCAAGATACTGATCCATTGTTTTTGGATCAATATTATACTGTATATTATTATTATTTTGATTATTATCAATATCAAATGATATATTATAAAATTTTTCATTATTACTTATCTTTATACTGTTTTCGTTGATATTATTATCTTTATGTTGTAGTGTTAATAAATTAGGTTTTATTATATCTTCCATTACTAAATTATCTTTACTATTAATTACATTGATAGACTCATTATTTTTAATATCGTTTATTAATAAATCCTGTTTCTCTTTAATTGCTTGATTAACTTCAGTATTATTGTTAGTTTGTAATGGATTATTGCTTGCATTATTGGATGATTCATCGTTATTATTATTTTTATCCTGTTGATTGCTCTCATTATTTATATTACAATTAATATTATTAACTAATTCATTATTATTACGATTGTTAATAAATATACTACTTGTATCTGTTTTATCCTGCAATATTTTTTGATTTTCTTTATTCTCTAAATTTTCAATTTCAATATCACTATCATCATTAATAATTTTTTTGCGCCTCCTTTGTTTTTGTTTCTCTTCTGTATAGTTAGATTCATCGATTTTTTTCTTTTTATGATTATTATTATGTAAATCCCCATTGTTTTCTACTATATTTGATAATTTTTTACTTAATATTGCTTTTAAATCATCAAATACCGACGGTTCAGATTCTATGAAATAATCAAATACCATATACTCAATCTGTAAACACCGCTTGTATTCATCCTTAGTCAAATCTGTATTCATCTTGTTTTGATTTGCTCTTTTATTTGCTATAGCACATGAATTTTCACAAGTTATAATATCTTCATACATCCATACAGATACTTTCTTACACAATGCACTTTTTTGTTCTCTGGCAAGCTTTATATCATCATCAGTAAGTATATGATTAAGTGATTCTTTTATTTTAGTATTCAAGTTGTTTAATATTTGTTTGTATTCTTTACTGATATTTTTGTTATTTAACTTATCGAATATTTTTCGTTCTTCTTCAGTTAATATTATTTTGTTTGCTTCAATTATGTTTTTACTTTCTGATGTACTAGTGTCATTATCTTGTGATGCTGTACGTTTTCTTTTTTTGTTCGAGAGTTGTATCTCATTTGTTTGTTCATCTTTTATCTCATCAATAGTTTCATAATTATACTTAACCTTATATGGAGATTTTGGAAGTAATGTTTTTATAATGTCATTATATTCGTCTTCATCTTTCGAATTATAAAAAGTATTAAAGAATTTAATACATTCCTTAATATCATTATTATTTTTTTGCATAAGTTTATCATGATATAATCCATATATAGCATAGTAAAGTGCATCTATTCTATCTGGGGATGTTGAATTAGTATGTTCTTCTTTCATGCTTTGTTCCAATAAACCATTTTTAAGATTTGGTAGATGATATACAATATTTTGTTTATAGTAGTTATAAAACAATATTCCAGCTCTCTTTGTTTTAGCATCACCTAATGTGTCTGAAAATGCACGAGTAGAAGAGATATGTACTAAGTCATCTAGTGTTTCATTGTTGTTCTTTATTCTTTCACTATTAATAATTTGATTATAATAATTTAATACGTCACTTTTACTAGTATTATCTTCAACAACAATTTTATTTGGATTATATTCTTCTATAATACTTTTTATTGTTCTGGTAAGTTGGCTCATTGATTTTACTTTCTTACCATTTAAGTCTGGATATTTTATATCTTTAATTTCTCCGTTATTTTTAATTTCACAATTTTTATTTACTTCAGTTAAACTTGCCAATCTGTTTCCATCTTTATCTTTCTTTGATTTATTACTAAGCTGGTACACTTTATCGTCTAATTTATAATAATCATAACTATCTAGTTGGATGTTTCCACTACGATCTTCTATAACATGTATTTTTTTATCATTTTTATTTAATCCAACAACTACTATACCAGTTTCATTTGATGTCTCGTTACTAGTCTTAGCTGGATCGATTCCTATCACTATTTTCTCATAATTATTTCTATCAAACTTATAATTCTTATCCAAATACTGTATAAAACTTCTCTGCCCGCTCCAAAAATCTACTTTTCTTACACTTGCGTTTGAGAACAATGAACTAGTGTTGGTATTATTATCAGAACTATCATAGTAATCCATGGTATACGTATACGATATACACGTTACCATTACTAATAAAGTTTTACAAAATTTTAACATTTTTTACTCCTTACATAAATAATATTATTTACCTATATTCATATTCTACTAGATTTTGAAATAAAATATCAATAATTATTTTTTGTATTCAATATAATGTTATGATTTAACCAATTGATGTTATTATATATGTAATACAATGTTTCTCTATTAAAAATAAAAAATGACTAATACAGACAAAATAAGAAACTTTGCGATAATAGCACACATAGATCACGGTAAATCTACGTTAGCAGATAGAATTATTGAAATATGTGGTGGTTTAGAAAAAAGAGAAATGAAAGAACAAGTATTGGATTCTATGGATATTGAACGAGAGCGAGGAATTACAATAAAAGCTCAAGCAGTTAGATTAAATTATAAATCATTAGATGGTAATACTTATCAATTAAACTTAATAGACACACCAGGACATGTTGATTTTTCATATGAAGTTAGTAGATCATTAACTGCATGTGAAGGCTCAATATTAGTTGTGGATGCTTCTCAAGGAGTTGAAGCACAAACATTAGCTAATGTATATCATGCAATAGATGCTAATCACGAAATAATTCCAGTATTGAATAAAGTAGATTTACCAGCTGCTGATATAGAAGGAGTAAAAAACCAAATAGAAGAAGTAATAGGTATAGATGCTTCAGATGCTATTCCTATATCTGCCAAGACTGGAGAAGGAGTAGTAAACGTATTAGAAGCAATAGTGAATAGATTACCAAGTCCGAAAGTATTTAATACTGATAAATTATGTGCACTACTTGTTGATAGTTGGTATGATCCATATTTAGGAATAGTAATACTAGTACGAATATTTAGTGGAACTATAACAACTGGCATGAAAATAAGAATGGCATCAACCGGTTCAGTACATAATGTTGAAAGTGTAGGATACTCATTACCTAAAAAAGTAATAACTGATGCATTACATGAAGGAGAAGTTGGATTTATTACTGCTGGAATTAAGAATATATCAGATTGTAATGTTGGTGATACAATAACAGATGATAAAAATCCATGTGATAATATATTGAGTGGTTTTAAACCATCTATACCTGTAGTATTCTGTGGAATATTTCCAGTTGACAGTTCAGAATTTGAAAAATTACAAGAAAGTCTAAAAAAACTACACCTAAATGATTCAAGTTTTAGTTTTGAAATAACTACATCTGCAGCTCTAGGATTTGGATTTAGATGCGGATTCTTGGGATTATTACATCTAGAAATAATTCAAGAGAGACTAGATAGAGAATTTAATTTAGACATAATAACAACTGCACCAAGTGTAGTATATAAATTAACCATGACGAATGGTGAACTATTAAACCTACATAATCCAGTTGAAATGCCAGATGTAATGAAAATATCCAAAATAGAAGAACCCTGGATAAAAGCTACTATTATTGTTCCAGAAACATATTTAGGAAATGTATTGGCTCTATGTGAAGATAAACGTGGAGAACAAGTAAACTTAACATTCTCAGGTAATAGAACAATAGTAGTATATAATTTACCATTAAATGAAATAGTATTTGATTTTTACGATAAACTAAAATCAGCAACAAAAGGATATGCTTCATTTGATTATGTTCAAAGTGAATATAGAGAAGGTGATTTAGTAAGAGTATCAATATTAGTAAATAGTGAACCAGTAGATGCATTATCAATGATAGTACACAGAAGTAAATCAGAAAAAAGAGGTAGAGCATTGTGTGAAAAACTAAAAACTCTAATTCCAAAACAGTTATTTAACATAGCTATACAAGCTGCCATAGGTGGCAAAATAATAGCACGAGAAACTGTATCCGCATATAGGAAAGATGTGTTAGCAAAATGCTATGGTGGTGATATTACTAGAAAAAGAAAACTATTGGAAAAACAAAAAGCTGGTAAAAAACGTATGAGAACTTTTGGTAATGTTGAAATACCACAAAAAGCATTCATTGAAGCATTAAAATTATCTGATAATTAGTTGATACATAAATGAATTTATATTATTAAAGGGTGTTAGTTATTTATTTCTAGTATTTTTGTACTATTTAATAAATAATATTTTTACTAGTATTATTGTGTCGTCATTTTATTTTAATAATATTAATTTTATTTATTAGTTTTATGATTGTTAATTTCAGCTCTTTTTAGTTCCAATAACTCTAATATGTTTTTATATTTTTCTTTATTTTGTAATTTATCTAATGTGTATAATTAAAGTTTATCATATGCAGTTTGTTTTTCCTGTTCAATTACTTGTGCGTCTTGATTATTGTTTTTACCATTGATTATATATATTGAGTTTTGTATACATTGTTCACTCTACAATGTTGCAAAATCATTTGCATTATTTATGTAATAGGCAATACATTGTGCTTGATTATTTTCTCGTTTTACTTCTTTTTTTATATTTTATATATACTGTTCAAGATTATTTCCAAAATCATTATTAAAAAACTTGACCATATCATCTATTTTTTGCGCATTATTAATATACTTATAAAAATCGTCTATAATTAGAGGAATAAACATTGAACTACACAAATATTCCTGTTTTTTATTAAGATTTTCAATATTTTTTGTATTATTATTTTGTTTATTGGAACTAATTAGTTCTGTCCATATTAGTTCAATAGCGTTATAATGTTTTACATTATTTTTTTGAATTTTTATAAACTGTTAATGAATCTATCAATCGTTATATTTTATCTTTTTTACAATTTTGAGATAATAACTTCAATTATTTTTTTTATTTCATGTATTCTTTGTTGTATATTATTCGTAATTATTTGTTTAGCAGTTTCATTGATTTACTTTCAATATGACTATATCAAAATATTGTCTCCACTATTATATTAATACTTCTTTATTAATATTGGATTAATTTTCTTAACAAGTAATAGATAACATGATATATAAAAATAACTTAATGTTATAATAAAGTAAATATATTATAAGAATTATTTTGTTTTGATGAATGGAGTATTTTCACTATTTATTAATAATGAATATTGTCACATATACACAAGTGAAAAGTCATGTATATACAAATTGTCTCAATTAAATAAAATGGCAGACAAAGTTCCAATGTATATACAAAATAGTTTACCTAAATACAAATTAAAAAAGATTATATATTCTTCTGGTCCGTTGTCATTTACTACACTTAGAGTGATTAATTCAATAATTAAAGGTATAAAAATAGTTAATAAAGAAGTTGAGTTTGTTGGAGTCTCAAATTTCTTAACTTATTTATCCTTAATAGAACCAAATAATACAGAAGGACTTATTGCAATACCAACTTATAGAGGTGATTACTTCACATGTACTTACGATTCCAAGCGAAAATTATCTGACATATCAATTTGTAATTTAGAAAATTTTAATAATGTTGCTAATAAGTTATTATTAACAAATGATATTTCTGTCTTATTTAAAAATAGGAATTTAGCTCAACAACAATTTAAAATTTTGTATAATGATATATCTTTTATTAATAAAAAGTTTATTAAATTTTCAACTGAAGTAATATACAATATAACACCAATTTTTAAGAAGATATCACAATCAGAAATATTATGTTAATATAAAGTTATGAATGACTAATAATATGGAATTATGACTACAGACAAACTTATAAATCAGTTTATTTCATTATTGAAATTCTGGAATAAAAAAGTAAATCTTATACATGTAGATACAATGAGAACAATGCAACAACGCCACATAGAAGACTGTGCTCAATTGAAAAATTATATAGATCCTAGTCATACTGTATTGGATATAGGTTCAGGTGCTGGTTTTCCTGGTATTATATTATCCATATGTGGATTTAAGAATGTAATTCTATGTGAAAAAGATTTTAGAAAGTCAGTATTCTTAAAAGATGTCAAAAGACAATTAAAACTTGATTTTACAGTATTTAATGGAGATATCTACCAATTTGATACGAGTAAAATTAGTACTCCGATCACTGCAGTATCAAGAGCTTATGGTTCATTATCTGACTTATTAGATATAATGGATGTTTTAAAAATATCAACTGGAGTATTTAATAAAGGTAGTAATTATAGAGTGGAAATAAATGAAGCTAAACAAAAATTTAATTTCCATTATCAAGATTTTCAAAGTATAACTGATATACAAGGGAGAATATTAAAAATAGTAAATGTTACTAGATACAAAAATTTGAAGAAAATAATATAAATGAATTATTACGTAATTATAAGATTAACTCACCAATATAGTTACGTAATAATATATGTTATTATTAAATAATGTTCTTTATTGCACATATATAACTATTATGTATAGTATTTATTGTATATATTTATAATATAATCCCTATACAATATATGACATTACTATTGCAATAAATACATTTTAACTAGTTTAGAAAATTGGAATTCCAGATTTTTATTCTTTGTATTATTTTTTATTATCATTAATATGTTCTTGTAATTTATTAAGTCCATTGATTGGAAAATGCAATGCTGCAATCATATTGTTTGTTAGTTTTGTTTTTATATTGTATTTCCCATCTATAATATCTAGGTTTGGTAATACATATTCTTGTAACCAACTAATATTTTCTGTTAGTACATCAATGTAGTCTGATATTGTATTTAATATTCCTTGTTTATTATTAGATACATCATATAACAGTACTTTAATACTTTTTATACCTATATCATACATTGAATTTGAATAATAATTTAATAATTGTTCAAAATTAATATTATTTGTATTACTTAATAACACATATTGGTTTTGTAATCCATTTAAGCAAGGATAAGATGCTGCATTGTAATAATCATTGCAATATTTTGGTAAATCTTGTGTAATATATTCAAAATTTATTCTATTACATAAAGTATTACAGTAACTTACGTAATCGCTTATTATTACACATTTATCTTTTGATATGTTATTTTGGATTAATACATTATCTAATTCATCCCATAATTGAGCTTATATTCGGGATAAAACATTTTATCTTTATCATCTTGAAACTCAAGTAATTTTTTGTGCATTCCATATGGTACAATACTTGTCATTTGAGAATCATTACTATAACTATTATTGCTAATAATTGCACAAATAAAAACGGGTATTGTAAAAAATAAATGTTTAATGTTTGATAAACAAAACATAGAACCTCCAAAAAAATATTAAACATCAATTATTATACTAACTCTTATTTATTAATAATTAGTTAATTTATAGTACTTATCATTGAATAAGTGTTAATTGTGATGATTGATTTGATTCTGTAAATGTATTAACGATCTCATTGTATTATTAATAAATACATTATCAGTATTAAAATTATAGTACATACACAAATAATTTATTATTAAATTTTTTAACTGACTGATTATTAATTTTATCTCATCAATATACGAATTTAATTGTGTTGTTATTTTATTGACAATTTGTGTAACATCATTTTGTATATTCCTCATAGTATTTAATACTATTGAAGCAATTTTATTTGATTGTTCAATAGTTATTATGTCACTGTAATTATACTGAAAATCAGATATATTTCCTTGTATCATGGAACACAATAATTGTTGCTGAAATACTTTATCAAAAATACATATGTCATTGATATATAGTTCGTTAAAAAACAATTGCAAACAAAATTCATTACTTAATTTAAAAATTTTCTACTGTCATTTTAGTAAATGAGAATACTCAAGCATTTTTAAGTTACTCTAAAATAATTCTTTGTTCTCTACCAATTCCAATTGGTGATAATAAATAATTCTTTTGTAAACACTGTGCATTCTCTATGAAATATATGTATCACATTAATAAAATATTAAGTATATTAACACATGTCATAATGCACGTCTATCAATTACATGGTGCATTAAGTTTGTTAACACATCATAATGTACTTCTATTAGGTGAATATTACATTAAGATCTTCAATACTTATATTTAGACACTCAGCAATGGTATCAGTATCAAATCCCTTACTTTGCATTTTTAATGCTAATTCTTTCATTTTCTGTTGTGCTCCTCTTTTCTCCCCTTCTATTAATCCTTCTTTCTTACCTTGTTCTATTCCTTCGTTCTTTGCTGTCGCAATCTCACTTGCTTTGTCCATCTCTCTTGCTAACGCAATTGCTATTTCGCTATCGCTACATAGTGCATACTTCTCTCTAGCTCTTATCTGTGCTTTTATTTGTTCACTACTTGATAGTTTAGTCCACAAATATTGTGCATCCTTCATTCCATCATCTTCACTCTTTATTCTCTTCGGATCAAAGAAAAACTCTGCCCATTCTTTCATCATCTTACTTATTGTCTTTAATA
>JAFVEL010000054.1 GCA_017475965.1 Alphaproteobacteria bacterium
GAAGTATGCACTATATAGCGATAGCGAAATAGCAATTGTGTTAACAAGAGAGATGGACAAAGCAAGTGTACTACGTAGTAAAGCGGAGTAGCAGATTATCAATTAAAATTGCAGTTGCTAGAGATGAAGGTAAAGAAGAAGGATTAATAGAAGGAGAAAATAAAGCCAAGAAGGAATTAGCTTTGAATATGAAAAATCAAGGTTTAAGCAATGATTTTATTGCAAAGTGTTTAAATATAAGTATTGAAGAACTTAATGCACTATGTGCATTATGACATGTTAATATACTTAATGCACTATGTAATTGAGATAAATGTGCATTATAACATGTTAATAAATTAAAAACTTTATTTAATTAATACATGTTGTGTACATTGTACGCTGCTATAATATAATGCGTATCGTTTTTTTTACAATTGTTATAGTATGATGGAATATTAAATACATAATTAAAATTTTATGGTTTTTTCTCATTGTTGGCAATATTAAAAATTGTTAAACTAATAATGAAAATGTAATATTAATAAATGTCATGTTAAATCGCAATATAAAACTTAGTAAAAAGAGAAATATAATCAGTAAGAATAAAACCGTTATGAAGAATAATTCTAATAATATTAGATGTAATGAAGAGGTAGAAATGAGCATTACTGGAAATAATACTGGCAATACAGATGATATATCTAATAATACAAAATTTAATGGAAATATTAAATCAAATAATTATATTGTTTCTGCGAGTTGTAGTAATAATCAACACATACACAATATTAAGATACAGAAATTATCCAGTAAAGCTACCATTCCAGTGATTGGTACTACTAATAGTGCTGGATATGATTTAGTAGCTTGTATAGACAATGATATTGAAATAAAACCAAATGAGTTTATTTTAGTACCAACTGGAATAGCAATTGAAATTCCAAATGGTTATTTCGGTGTAGTTTGTTCTCGTTCTGGATTGGCATGCAAATATGGTATTCATGTACTAAATGCTCCTGGCATTATAGATTCAGATTATAGAGGAGAAATAAAGTGCATATTACACAATTGTTCTAATGATGTATTTACAGTAAAAAATGGTACTAGAATAGCTCAATTAATAATAATGAAACATGAAACTGTAAATTGGATAGAAACTGATGGTTTATCAGATACAGGCAGAGGAAAAAATGGATTTGGCTCAACTGGAATGAAAGTGTAATAATGTGCAAAGCAAATTGTTGTATATGTTGAAATTGCAGTGTATTACATAAAAACACAGTGTAATATATATGTATGGAATATTACACTATCTTTTTAATAATTAATTATTTTTCAAGGATATTAAGATTGTTATTTTCACTAATATGATTTGCAATTGCATTATTATCATTTATAAGCGAAGCATCCAGTTCCAAATTCTTTAGTTTATTTGCTACTGGTAATATTTCTTTTTTAATGTATGAATTTATTTTATCAAACTCTTCTACGTTTTTATATAATCTTTTACTGAATATATCAGCTCCTTCAAATAGTTTATCTAATTTAGATTGTAATAAACGCCCAGCTTCTCCTATTTGTTTTGCATTTGCTGATATTGCTTCCTGTCTCCAAGTAAATGATATGGCTTTTAATACTGCTATTAGTGTTAGTGGAGTAGTAATAATTACTTTTTCTTTTATACCAAACTCCACAAGAGTAGGGTCATGTTTTACTGCAGTACTAAAGAATGATTCTCCTGGTAAAAACATTAATACAAACTCTGGAGTGTGAGCAAATTGATCCCAATATGATTTTTGTGCCAAATCATGTATATGTTTCTTTATGTGTTTTACATGTTCATCTAAACATGATTTATTTCCAGTATTTATAAATTGCATGTAATCATTCAGTGATGTTTTAGCATCTACTATGATATTTCTATCTCCAGGAAGTCGTATTATCATATCAGGACGCAATCTTGAATAAGGAGAATCAGTTACTTGTTGCTCGACAAAATCACAGTATGGAATCATACCTGCTAATTCAACAGTTCTTCTCAACTGCATTTCTCCCCATTGACCACTAGATTGAGGAGCAGATAATGCTTTGGATAAGGCAGCAGTTGTTTTCTGTATGTCTTGTTGAAATAACATTAAATCACTAATTTGTCTTCTTAAGTCACTATATGAACTAACTCGTTCCTTTTCAATAGCATTTATTGTGTCATTGAATTGACTGAGAGATTCCTTGATTGGATTAATCATAGATATAAAATCATCTTGCTTTTTATTTAGATCTGACTTGTTAGTTATTAATACTTTATCAAATGTTTCTTTAGCTATATTTATAAAATTTTTCTGACTATTTAATAATACATCATTTGATATATTTCTCAATTGGTTTTCCAAGTCTATATTTTTATCTGTATTTCTTTCAAATAATAATTGTTGTTTTAATGAATATATTAAATATAATAATCCAGCTAATATAATTATTAGTATAATAATTAAAATTAATGAAGTATCCATATTTATTGAAATAAATTTAATTTGTGTTTTCTATATAAATTATATTATAAATAATATTTAGTTTTGCATCAATAGATTGTTTACAAATGGTAAAATGCTTACAAAATAATAATTTATATTAAATACCATGTAATAATATTTTATTAAAATATAATGTATATTATATTAATATATACTATATTATCATGTAAAAATATTAATAATTATTTAACTAATATACATTACATTGAATAGTGAATAGTTATTTTATTTATGTGATAGAATGAAAAGTTTCGTGAAAAAAATATTCTTATGTGGAATATTATTAATTAACCAAAGTTATCAAGTATCATTTTGTGCTTCTCCGGAATATGAGATGCAAGATGAAAGGCAATATGATGTTTTTGATGTTGTAGACGTTGTAGAAGATGAAGATGATGATAATCCAATACAAACTACTGATGTAAATTTATCTAAGTTAAATTATGTAGTAGATTTCGAACACAATAAAGAATGTAATAATATGATTAGTGGATCAAACTATACAATTGATTCAGTTTTGGTAGGTCAATATAATACTGATGAATATAAACTCAATACTTTAGATTCTAGATCACTTGTAAGTGGAAGAGAGTATTGTAAATTAAATGATAATAAAATTGGTGATCTGAATAATATTTCCATTTTCCCATGCAGTAATAATGACAATACTCTATGTAAATTACAAGTTGCAAATAATCAATTGAAAGTACAAGGTAGATTGACCACAAATAGTAATAATACTATAGCTAGTGTACTATTACCAAGTAATCAATTATTAAAAAATATTAATATATTTCCATTAATAAAAACTAATTCTTTTACACTTGTTAATTTAGATTCTACTGGTTCAGAATATGTACTTGATGTTAATAATTTAACAAATAGTTATATTATTTATAAAAACGATGTACCATTCGCAAAATTTTATAATGATGATCAAAAATGGCATTTAACTGATAGTAATGGAAATATACAAAATGAATTATTAGATGAATCACAACATTTAATTTCTAATTCAAATAATATAAGAAAATATACAATTATTAATAATACATTATACGAATATAATGGAATAAAATATAAGTATGATACAATTAAAAACAAATGGTATAGTGCCAATTCAGATGGAGCAGAGGAGCTTAATAAACCAACATTAGTAATAGCTCCTAACACTAACTGTGTTATTAATGATAATTTAACAATTACTGAATTCGGTAAACTCATAAATAATGGTACATTGACAATTAATGGTACTATGTCTGCTCCAAAGGTGGAAAGTGAACCAATACAATTAACTCTAAATCAGTCAGATAATGTAGACCTAGAATCTTTACATGAAAATTTAATAAAACTATCACAAACTTCAAGTATTACTAATATATGGAATGATTTATTTAAATTCATACAAACATGTCAAGCTGGTGCAGTTGATCTGCGTAATTGGAATGTGAAACAGTATTTTACTGATTATAACAAAATATTAAGTATAATGAATTCATATATAACTATGGACAAATTAATTGCACTAGGTAACACAGATACAAAAATTGCAAGTATTATGAATAATATAAAACAATATAAAAATGTAGTACAAAAAAATTGGACTACAAAAACATTTAGTTTTACAACACCTGATTCATATAAAATGTGTTTGAAAGCATTCAAGAAAATCAATCAAACTGAAGTAAAAAATGCTGTAACGTCGTTTATCAATGATATAAGTGAATTATTATCATATACGGAAAATAACAATAGTAGTTCAAATATACAGCAACCTATTATGTTACAAGCAAATAATTCACAAGATTATGACAAAGAAATATTGTATTTAGATGATATCGCAATAAATAATAATGGTACTATAATATTAAATGGTGATATTAAAAGTACTGATGAAAATAATAGTGCATCATATCCCATTATACGTGGTGGGAATGTAGATATAAGTTCTTTTATTACCTTTGAAGATGGTAAAATCTCAATTAGACAAAATAATATTAATTCAGCATTTTATAATGCTAATATTTACTTGTCAAATAAAGATAATCCTTGGAGTAAAGATGTAATTAATTGTTTTAAGGATAATGGTAATTTTAGTGGTTCTTCATTTCATAACATGAAATTCTTTTCAGATATTAAAAATGGTAATAAAGTAACAGAAACAAGACACAGTAACATATTAGTACCTGGTATCATATCAATAATAGAAGATAAAACGGAAGGTAATAATTCTAGTAGTAATCAAGTAAAATATTGTTTTGCTGGAAATGTAATATCTTCTGAATTTAGTGGTATTAATAATGTATTGAAATTATTCTATGATGACAGTGAATTGAATAATGATGATTTCAAAAATAACACTCCAATATCAGTCAAAATCTATAATGATAAAAATTCATTATATAATTTTTTGAATAAACCAAATGATTTTATTGGGGACACAGTATTAGATAATTGTGGATTAGATTTATTATCCTTAACTTCACATATTGATTCTAGTACAAATAATAAGAAACATCATAGTGATGGTATTGTAATAGATTATAGTAAATTAGATTCAAATGGAATAGAAAATCTAAGAAAAATAAGATTTGTTACTAGTAATAATGAAAATAATGAGAATTTGAATTTAACATTATTGCCATCACGTATAGAAATCAAAGATAATAAAGGGAAAATTAAAAAGCTAATAAATCCTGAAATAGATATGTCATCAACATATGCTAATTGGAAAGGTGTTATTACAATATCAGATTTCGTTAATAAAATAAAACTTACTGATGGTACATATATTATAAAAGCTCATGATAATATGCATATTGAAACTACTGGAAATGTTAATTTAATATTCGATAATACTGGCACATTAAACTTATGTAGTTTAGTAAATAATGATGGTGGAAAATTATCAATTTCACAATATAATATGAATGAACAACCACTACAATTAAAAGTATTATCTAATGAACAAAATAACATTAACATAGATGTTAATTCTCCAAGTAGTTTACATTTCACTAATGATAGAAAATTAATGTTATTATCCAAATATGATAAAGTAAAACAATCAGTTATTGAATATTTAGCAACAGATATGAGTAATAAACAAACTAAATTTCAAGAAGCCAATACTATAATACAGGATTCAATATCTGATGTAAATGACAAATTACAAGAAATTGAAAATAGTAGTAACCTTCCATTCTTTACTCATAATTACAATAATCAAAATAATAAAAAATTGGAACTTATTTTTCCAAATTTTAAAAAAATCAAAAACAATAATAGAAAAGCAACAAAATATGAGAAATACTTTGAATCAATGGAAGACGATGGAACAATAAAAGAAGGCAGAAGTGATATAAAACCACATGATAGTATTGTTGAAAAGAAAAATGCATTATTAGATTTAAATACACATAAAATACAAGTATTAGATCAGTATTTAAAATTATTAAAAGATGCATCTAATACATCTCAAACTGATAATATTATGGAGCAAATAAACAATGGTGCATTCCAATTGTCTGATTCAATACAAAATCAAACTAAAATGCTAATGGTAAAGTATAAGCACAATAATAAAGAAAATAAACAACAATTATCGAAAGATATTATTGATAACATGGTAAAAATATTGAATACAGTAAATCATAAACTAGTTAATATAGAATCAGATAAACCAAATAATGAATATGCAATTTATTTTAAATTAATGAATGAAGACGGAAAATTTGATAAACCTACAATATATAGCTTAATAAAACAGTGTATTAACAGACCAGTTCCTAATTGGTTAATTATGTTACGTGACTTAGCAGAAAGTAGTAACGTTTCGTTGGTAGGTCCAGTTGATGTTAAAGGCCCAGTTGAATTCAAAGTAATTGAGATTGTACTTAATAATCCATTATTTAAGTCAATAATTAATGAGCATAACTCCACAATTGCAATCAATCAAAGTAAAATAAAAGTATTGGAAGCATACACACAAGTATTAGATGATTATTATAATTTGTATGTAAAACCAAAACAAACTAGTATTAAAGACATTTTTGAAAAAATGATTAGTAAGCATGCTCCAATATTAAGTAAATACATAGATGTAATTAAAGATAATTTGGGTAATATAAATGCTCAAGAAATTATTAAACAAATGTTTACTAAATATATACCAATGTTGAGTGAATATATCAGTTCTGTTACAAGTAAATCTGGAAAGATTAATAGTGGAAAAATCATTGAACAAATTAGTAAATACATACCAGTACTAAATGAATCTGTCCAATCTATTAAAGACAATTTGGGAGAAATAGATGTTCAGGAAGTTATACAAGAGATAAATGAAGAATATGCACCATTATTAAGTGAATATATAGAGTCGATCAAAGATGATATTGGTACAATGGATGTACAAGAGGTGGTTACTCAAATAGTTAGTAAGTATACCCCAATATTAAATGAATACCTTAAGTCTATTAAGGATAATTTAGGAAATACAAATTTTTCTGATATTATCAAACAAATATTCGTAAAATACATTCCAATGTTAAATGAATATATAAGTTCAATTAAGAAAAATCCAAATAAAATTGATAATAAGCAAGTTAAGGAACTAGCTACGAAATATATTCCATCATTAAGTAAGTACATAAATTCTATTAACGATAAACACAATAATAATAAAGATTATGATGATATAAAAACAATTACTAGCCAACAACAAAAAATAATGCAACAACTAATGCAAGCAAAATCTAACCAAATAAAATTATTAAAGAATACATTATATTTGCTTACTAAAATTTCAAAACAAATAATAGGTAATCCTAATGCAATTGATGAACAACAAAGAAAAACTATTGAAAGTGAAAATAGAATAATCAATATAGCAAAAGGAATAGTATTGGATAGCATAAACAAAGAACTAGTTAGTGCACTGAAAATAATTGATAGTAAATTGGTAGATATTGAAAACAATACAGCAAAATCTAATTATGCAAAATATTTTCAAGCAATGGATAATAATGGAGAAGTAATAAAAAATAGAGAAGACATAAAATCATATGATATTATTTCTAAGGAACAGAATAAAATAATTGATATAAATAGATATAAAATCAAAATGCTAAAAGAATATATTGTTTCTTCAAATGGATATCAAAATGCTTCTGATAAATCAATTGTTACTACAAAGAAACACATTCGTGAGGCTGCTAATAAGTATGCTAATATTATTAATACACAATCAACTAGTTTAAAAAGAGAACTAAAACACTCAATACAAACTCAAATAAAAATGTTAAAAAATAAATCAATAAATGAAAAAAAATACTATTCACCCAGAATTACAGATGAAATAGAAACATTAGAGTTTAAACTATTATATATAGACCAGAATTTCAAAGAAATGAATAAATTTGGAATTAATAGAACGGTTATAAAAGAAGCAGAAATTTCGTAAATATATTGAGACCCACAAAGGAGTGAGTTATATCACTCCTCTTTTATACTGAGAAATTTTAATATTGTTTGATGTTTATGTTACAAATTTGCCACATGAGTTGTTATATATAGCTTGTTATTATGCATGTTAAATTAAAGGTTAGTGTATTATAGTAATTTCATGGTAAGTGAAATGTTGGTAAATAAAGAAAATAGTATAAAGATTTTTAAATAAATAAAAAAAATATTATAAGAAATGCATTTTATATATTGACAATATAAAAATAATATCATAAAATATAATTGTTAGTGGAAGTTAATAAAGGGTTAATTTTATGAACAATATGTTTAAGTATATAGCAGTATCATTGGTAGTACTAAGTGCAAATTTAAATAATGTTTACAGTACTCAACAAGGAAATGATGATATTCCTTCAATTCAAGATGATGACATCGGGACTGAAGATTTACTTGATGATATTTTAGTGGATCCTGTTGAAAATACAGATGATAAACAAGAAATAAAAGTCATTAAACAAAATAATAATCCAACAGAGGAATTATATACAATTTTTGGATTAACAAAAGATGAGAGCGATATTGTGAATAGTTTTGTTACTACAAAAATAGATAATGATGTATCTGGTATGGTGTATAATTACTTATATAAC
>JAFVEL010000055.1 GCA_017475965.1 Alphaproteobacteria bacterium
ATATTAAAGACAATAAGTAAGATGATGAAAGAATGGGCAGAGTTTTTCTTTGATCCAAAGAGAATAGAGAGTGAAGATGATGGAATGAAGGATGCACAATATTTGTGGACTAAACTATCAAGTAGTGAACAAATAAAAGCTCAGATAAGAGCTAGAGAGAAATATGAGATGGATAAAGCAAGTGAAATAGCAACAGCAAAGAACGAAGGATTAATAGAAGGAGAGAAAAAAGGTGAAAATAAAGCTAAAAAAGAATTAGCTTTAAATATGAAAAATCAAGGATTTGACAATATGATGATTGCAAAGTGTTTGAATATAAGTATTGAAGCGCTACAAAAGTTGTTTGTTTGATACAAACCAATGCATACATATTAGAGGCAATATATACTTATGTAATATATCCTAAAAGATTGTAAACTATATATTATTCATACATTACTATACAATTATATACCATAAATTTTCATTATATATTTTACAAACATAATTTATACGCTAAGTTTGTTCTGTTCTTAAAATACATATAATATTATGATATAATATACAAACCATTTCATTAAATAATAGTTGTTAATAAATTATTAATATTTTTTGATGTATTTGATAATTACTTAAAATAATGTTAGTATAATAATTGGAAGTACAGTTGTTTTATGGAGTATTTATGATACGATCTAATGTATTATCAAGTATAATATTAAGCACTATGATATTAAATACTATGACACATTCAAATGATTTATTGCCACAAAATGATGTACTATCAGATAATATAAAATTACAACCAAGTGATGTACAACAGAGCAATATACCATTAAGATATAATAGGAGAACATCATGTGATACTTTACTAAATTATGACAAAATAAGTCAAGTTAATAATGATGAGTTAATTAATAATGTAATCGACAATAATCAGAAAGGATTGCGTAATAGTTCAGTGTGCTGTAATCAACTGCCGCCAACAATTAATCTGAGATTTAATAATTTATCACGTTGTAATCAACTTAAACATCTTAGTATGAATTATCCTGAAATAAGTAATGAAATTCTAATAAATATGGTGTATAATATAGAATTAAATAGTATACGTTACACATTGAGCAATAAATTAAAGTTAGATAATAATATATTATTGGAAGATATTTGTGATTTATTATGGAACGATATAACACATAAAAATCGAAATGATGAGAATGATAAATTGCAATACAATATGGATATGATTAACGAAATAAAATTCAAATTAGTTGATTACAATTTATTGTTTAGTAAATATAACAATGCTGAAAATAGTCTACTGTCTTGTGTAAGAAATAATCTAAAACACAATCAGTTAAATGATTTTAAACTTAGTTTAGATAATATTGCATTTATTAGAAATCAATATGATAACATGTATAATACTGATGGTCTTTTATATACATACTCAGCATTAAAGTCAATATTATTAAATAATAATAAACATAATGATGTAAAACATGCAAATAATAATTATGATGATATTATTAATGAATTAAATGTAATAGAAAAAACAATACAGGTAAATATTGATGGTTTGTATAACGATTGTTTATCAGGAAATAGTTTGCTAAATTCTAATGATTTAGATGAGATAAATAATATAATATTACAAGTATGTGGAAATATAAATAACAAATCTATGATTAATAAATTGTATAATAATATTTGCATGAAGTTATCAAACATTTGTGAAAAATTATCAACAAATAAATTAAATGAGCAATATATACAATATATAAATAATGAGTGGAAAAAAATCAAACAAAAATTATCTAGTTTAAATAATGATATAGATTGTAATAAAATACAAGATTTACTACAACAGATTAATTTAAAATTAAAAAGAATTAGTAATTATAAATTGAGATTATTAGTTACAAACAATATACAGAATTGGTGTTTAGAACAATACGAAGATTGGAACGAATTATTATCAAATTGTAAAGATAATGTAATAAATAATTTCAAGTATGAGTTAAACAATGGTATATTGCAAGAACAAACACTTAAGGATATAGTTAATATATTTTATAAGATTACAATTCAAGATTCAAAATTAGAAAATTATCATCGAATATCGGAGTTATTATGTAATATTTCCGAAAAATACATACATAAAAGTGATAAAAATAAAAATGTAATATATATTGTTTGTTAGCAATATTATAATACAACTACTATATAAAATTTTCTATACAAGATACTAATATGAAATATAATGTTTACAAATTTCAATTGTATAAAAATAGTAGTATATGGTATCTACTTTTGGTACCAGTATTATATTAAATAATAATTTTAATACATCTCATGATAACTTTTGGTATATTTTATATTCCATGTATAATATAGAAGACATTTTTTAATGTATTTATGTCTTAAAGAAACACAATAAGTAAAAAAAATATTATAAGAAATGCATTTTATATATTGACAATATAAAAATAATATCATAAAATATAATTGTTAGTAGAAGTTAATAAAGGGTTAATTTTATGAACAATATGTTTAAGTATATAGCAGTATCATTGGTAGTACTAAGTGCAAATATCAATAATGTTTACAGTACTCAACAAGGAAATGATGATATTCCTTCAATTCAAGATGATGACATCGGGACTGAAGATTTACTGGATGACATTTCAGTGGATCCTGTTGAAAATACAGATGATAAACAAGAAATAAAAGTTATTAAACAAAATAATAATCCAACAGAGGAATTATATACAATTTTTGGATTAACAAAAGATGAGAGCGATATTGTGAATAGTTTTGTTACTACAAAAATAGATAATGATGTATCTGGTATGGTGTATAATTACTTATATAAC
>JAFVEL010000056.1 GCA_017475965.1 Alphaproteobacteria bacterium
CTAATACAGTTACTAAAGTTGCAATAAAACAAATTTACGGATATTAAGCATTATTAGCAAAGGTTACTGTATTATCATTATATTCTGCTATTGCATGTACAATTACTGTTTACTTATCTACTAATAAGTTTAATTTAAATTTATATTTTGCTGTATTTTGGACAATAAGTGAATATCTTAGAGGAATACTATTCACTGGATTTCCTTGGAACTTGATTGGATATACTACATATAAATTCACATATTTTATACAAATAGCTGACGTATTAGGAATATTTGGAGTATCATTTATAGTAATATTAATAATATTACTATGCAACAATAAAGAACAACGTAGATGTGGATTAATAATATTATTATTAACTGTATTATATGGCTTTTATAAAATTACATTGTTTAATAATTATGTAATACCAAGTAAAACAAATAATGTTATTGTAGTTCATCCATCAATAAATCAATTTGACAAAATGAATAATAAATTGTTTTGGAAAAATATTGATTTACACGTAAGTTTATCATCTGCAAATATTAATAATAACAAGAAAACATTAGTTATATGGCCAGAAGCAGCAATTAATGAAATTTTAAATGAATTTATAGTGAATTATTTATCAAATATAATATTAGATGATAATGTAATATTATTAACTGGTATTGATAGATTCGATAATAATCGATATCACAATAGTGCAATAATAATTAATAATAAAAATGAAATATTACAATACTACGATAAGAGACATTTGGTACCATTTGGGGAATACATTCCAAATTGGATAAATTCCATAGGATTAAATAAAATAGCATCTGGTGAAAGTGGTTTTTTATCCGGAACTGTAACTAATACAATCAACATAAATGGATATAGACCATTTGATGTGTGTATATGTTATGAAATAGCCTTCCCAGGAAAAGTAATGGATTCTCCAGTAAGCAGTGAATGGATACTAAATATAACAAATGATGCTTGGTTTATAAATACTGATGAACAATATCAACATATGATTATTACATGCTTCCGAGCAATAGAACAAGGTAGATCAATAGTTAGATGTAATAATAATGGAATATCTGCAATTATAGATTGTCATGGACAAATAATAAAATCATTGGGTGTGAATACAGTTGGAAATATATGTGAAG
Source organism: Alphaproteobacteria bacterium (assembly GCA_017475965.1). Classification (GTDB taxonomy): domain Bacteria; phylum Pseudomonadota; class Alphaproteobacteria; order RUG11792; family RUG11792; genus RUG11792. The sequence continues at coordinate 1,147 of JAFVEL010000056.1, forward strand.
AAATGCCGAAGAAATATTATAATACAATATATAGTAAATACAATAATAAAATAATATTAATTATATTAGGATTAATGTTAATAATATTATTATATAATACACATATTAGTACTACTAAAATTAAATATAAACAATGATAAATATGAAAGTAACATCCTTTTAAAGTACAAAATCTTTTGACATATTATTCTGATAAAAAAATACATGTGCTGTAAAAATAATATATACAGTACATGATAAATTTACAAAATTATTTTTGATATAAAAAGCACAACCTCTATATTATATTACATCTATATTACTAGTTTTTTGCTTTGGTTTTTAATTTTTTCTTTTTTATACTTTGAGCTTGTTTCCGTAATTTATATCTTTCAATTTTGCCAGTAGTAGTCTTTGGTAATTCTTCCAAGTATATTATCTTATGAGGTTTAGCAATAGCTCCTATGCGCTCTCTTATTGTTTGTCTAATTTTATTATCTAATTCTGTAGTATCTTGTGGTATTGTTCCATCCTTTAATACTGCAAATACAACAGCAGCCTGACCAGTTACTTCATGATCTATAGCGATAGTAGCTGTTTCTTTAATTTCATCCATTTTACTAATAGCATTCTCAAACTCACTTGTGCTCATACGATGACCAGATATGTTAATTACATCATCTATTCTTCCAGAAATCTTTATAGCCTTATATTCAGTTGTTTTACTCAAAGATTTCCTTATTATTGGTATGTATTGTGCACCATCTCCAGTATAGTATTCTATACTTTCTTTCTTTGGATCAACATTCAATATATACTTATATTTACCCGGATAATTATTAGTAATTATTAGTTGATTGTCTTTCTCATTTATTTTTACTTGTACTCCAAAAAATGGAAAACCTGCAACTCCAGGTAATTGTTCTTTATAATTTCTTATTGGAGCTAATATAATACCTCCTGTTTCAGTTTGCCACCACGTATCCATTATTGGTAAATGTTTATTCCCTATTTTTTCAGAATACCATTTCCAAGCTGATTCATTGAGCGGTTCTCCAACACTTCCCAGGATTCGTAATGAAGATAAATCATCTGTTTTGAAATTAAAGTCATATGCTTGTAAAGAACGGATAGCAGTGGGAGCAGTATAAAATATAGTTACTCTTTCTTGTTTAATAATATTCCAATACCTGTTCTGATCAGGATATATTGGAGTTCCTTCGAATAATACTATCTTTAATCCCCAAAATAGTGGAGCATATACTGAATAGCTATGTCCAGTAATCCATCCAATATCTGAAGTACAAAATACTACATCATCTTTATTACAATCGAATATGTTTTTGAAAGTAGATGAAACATATAGCATATATGGTATTGCAGCATGAACTACTCCTTTTGATTTTCCTGATGTTCCAGATGTATATAATAAAAATCCATCATCAGTGTTATTAAGCCATTCTATTGGTATTGTTTTTGATGATTTATTGTTGTTTACTATGTTTTTATGTAACACTATTAGTGACGGTCTATTTTTTACAATTAATCTACAAACTTTACTTACTGGTTCAGATAATTCTATTGTTTTGCCAGCTCTACTGCATTTATCCATAGTTAGTACTACTTTTGCTTTACTTTCTATTATTCTCCTTTTTAATACTTCGCTAGAGAATCCAGAAAATACTACCATATGAACAGCACCAATCCTAGCACATGCTAACATGGCTGCAACTGATAAATAGTGATTAGGCATGTATAAGCACACTACATCACCTTTTTTTACTCCTTGTTTTAGGAGCAGGTAAGATATATTCTGAACAATGTTTAATAATTGTATGTATGTTATTTCCTCTCTTTCTCCTGGATTATCACCATGCCATACTATAGCCACCTTAAAAGGACTTGATAATGCATGTCTATCAACACAGTTATAACAAATATTGGAAGTACCATATGGACACCATTCATTCTTCGCGTGGTTAAATGATGTAGTTGGTTTATTCTTCCAAGACAGTGCATCTAACTGATTATCCCAAAACTCACATGGATTGTTTATAGAGATATTATAACAATACTGATAGCTATCTAAATTTGATAAAGCTACACTATAACATTGATTTATTTTCTGCATTGTATTAGATAAAGATATTTATACATAAATATTTTAACAATTCGTATATAAAACTCCAAACATAAAAAGCCCACAAGATTTTAATTATATTATTTAATATTTTGTCATAGCGTAAAAAAATAATGCAAATTATGTCACATATATCAATGTTTAAGGTACAATATTGTGAATACTACACCACAACATCACATTAATCAAATAAAGTTTTTAATTTATTAACATGTTATAATGCACATTTATCTAAAGTACATAGTGCATTAAGTTTATTAACATGTCATAATGCACATAGTGCATTAAGTTCTTCAATACTAATATTTAAGCAATGAAAGTATCCTCCAGACCCTGAAATTTCATATTTTGAACTAATTCTTTCATTTTCTGTTGTACTCCTTCAATTAATCCTTCTTTCCTTGCCTTTTTCAATACCTTTTTTCTCTCCTTCATCTCTAGCAACTGCAATTTTAATTGGTAATCTGCTACTCCGCTTTGCTACGCAGTACACTTGCTTTATCCATCTCTCTTGCTAACGCAATTGCTATTTCGCTATCGCTACATAGTGCATATTTCTCTCTAGCTCTAATATGCACTTTTGAAGAAAAATAGTAGTTCTAGAATACTATTTATTAACAGATTTGTATTATCTATAATTATTTGGAGAAATATAAAGATAATCCTGGTGGTAGTGATAAACTAACAGTAAAGCAAGACAACACACCGCCAAATGTTAATAATAATACAATTTTCATTCCTATGATAAGTAAATGATTGAAACATATGAATTTAGCAATAGGAAAAGTAGAGTTTCACAGGAATAAACCAAGTAGTGTTTATAATCGATAATTCGACATCTAAAAACTACGTGGTATTGAACTTGGTAATATAAACTCGACTTGGAATTGTTCTCAACCATATAAAAGTTGTGAATGGTGCTGTAAATAGAGATTGTGTTGAAAATTTTTAGAATAAAACTGAAATGATAGAGATTGTATTACATACAGTCATTATTCCACTGTTGAAATAGTAAGAAATTAGTGTCGAGTAACAATATTATATATTTTTGGTGTATCATATTATGATAAATGCATAAATTTATGGAATAATTTCAGTATTATGTGCGAAATGTTTTAGAATATTGACATTAGAAGCATCTACAGTTCGTATTGTATATTATCCAACAATTAGTGTTTTATATTGGAACAAATAAAAATGTTATTGTATATATTTGCGTATGCAAAGAAATGATTTATAGTATATTTACTATATTAATTGCAATTACAACTCAAGTTTACACTACCAATTATTGTAATATATCAATATGTGATATATAATATTTGTATATGAAATATACTATATATAATAATTATATGTATAAGTATAATATTAATATATTACAGCAAATAGCATATAATTTAGCTAACAGTATAAATCCTCCATATACTATATTATTAAGAGGTAATCTAGGAGCTGGGAAAACAACATTTTCTCAATTTTTTCTACAACCTATTTTAGTCAATAAAAACCAATCAGTAACTAGTCCAACATTTAATATAGTTAGTGTATATGACACTATAAAAGGAGATGTTTGGCATGTAGATTTGTACAGAATAAATAATGAATCGGAAATAATCAATTTAGGATTACTGGAATTTATTCATGTAGGAATAGCATTAATAGAATGGCCAGAATTAATATATAATTGCGTAATTAATAGTAATATTCCATATAAAATAATGGATTTATAAAATTTTATATATCAAATAAAATACACTATCAAATAGTGTAATAATTTATAAAGTTATTATATATTTTTTGTACAAAATCAATTAATTTGTTTTTTCTAATTTTTTGATTTTTTATTAGTTTTCTTTACTGCGTCTTTTCTATTATTTGATTGATTATTGGATTTGCTCGCTGTTTCGCAATATATCCTTTTATATATGAATGTTGATGCTTTATCCTTTTTTATAATATCATCAAATTCTGTTTGAGTTAATTTTTTATAAGGATCATTATCATCCATTACATACCAGTTATCATTACCTTTATACATAGCATAACCATGACTTCTAGATGATTTCCCATCCCTAGACATTCCAGTACTTGATAATTTGTATATTACTAATTCACCATTTTCATTAAATCCAGAAATGTAATTATTATGTATTTTATCAAATGTTAAACCTGCTTCTAGTACATCTTTTTTATCGTTTTCATAATGAGATGCATTTATTATTAAATACTCTGGCAACTTTTCTATTGTACTAGTTTTCTCATTTATTATTTCATCTTTTACCATTATTCCAGTACTGTACATTGGTTGTGTTAATAACTTATAATGTCTTTGCTGTTTTTTACTTCTAGGATATAAGTTAATTAATGCTGTTACTTCTCCAATAATAGCATGTCCGAAAATTACATTTGCACTAGTAATATTAATGTTGTGTTTCTTATTAGTGTATTCTACCTGAAATATCTTCTTTAATTCTGGAAATATATTTAATAATAGTTTTATTCCATGTATTTCAGAATTTCCTTGTGATTGCATTGTTTTTAATTTCTTCAATTCATTTTTAGAAGATATAACATTTTTGTCTTTATTCCATTTATTAAGTTCCTCTTTGCCAAGTGTTTTTTCAAAATTTTTCAGTTCATCTATTAGAGTTATTTTATCTGTTAATTGTTTATACTTTTTTACAATTCGAATTCCACTTAATTCTAATTGCCTATCTTCTGAAATCAATTCTTTATAATCTTTTTTCTTGACTTCTTTTCTCCATTCTTCCTGTCTTTTATATAAGAAATTTATAAATCTATCAAACATAGTATTTGATAAGATATCACAATTTATTGTAGTAGTATACAGCAATTGAAATGCAGAATTTAACCAACAAATACCAGTTTGATTATCTAATTTTATAAATAATGCTTCATTATCTGATGTTTTATTTTCACTTAATTCTTTATTGTTTAATTTACACTTATTATCTATTAATTCTTTGAATTTATCAGTACCAACAATTACTTGCTGAATTATTTTATTAAATCCTAATGCACTGAGATTTTCAATAATCTTATGTAATACTTTACTATCTATTTTATTTTCTAATAAGAATTTATCTAATACATTACTATCTCTAGTAATAAAGTAGTTAATATAAAATTCAGCAACTTTATCTAGTAATGGGTTACTATTGTTTTCCATCATATTAGAGATTTTTATTTTATCTTTACTTATTTTATTAATAAAGCTTTCCAATCCACGTTTCATAGCATTGAAGTAAGACCAAGTATTAATATCTTTATATGTAGATAAGTATTTAAATTCCTTTAAATTATAAAAAGCATTATCTATTGCTGATGCTCCTAACATTAGTGCTTGTTCAGCTATTGTTTTATCTTTTATTTCCTCTTTGAATTTATTAAATTGTTGTTTATTAATACTAATGTCTTTATTATTAGTAGATTTATTATACCAAACAACAGATGGTTTTAAATTATTAGATACATTTTTATTATTACTAGATTCTAAGTTTGTAGAGTATAGTAATAAAGATATAATATATAATGATATTCTTAAAAACTTAGACATAAATATCACATAGATATATTGTCAATAATAATATTAATATACTTAATGCCACAAAGCAATTAGTTTGTTACAAATGTGAATTTTTACTATTTTGCACATAAATATAATAATAAAAACATATCAGTAATGTATGAGAAACACAATACTGATACATTAAACGAATATTTAATTCTTTTTCTTTCTTACTATTTTTACTTTCTTACTGTTTTTCTTTACTTGTTTTATTCTATTATTGTTAGTTTTATGATTTATTTTATTTGTTGTCTCACAATATATTTGATTATATATAAGTGTTGAAGCTTCGTGTTTTGATATCATATAATTAAATTCCTTTTGAGTTAATTTCTTATAAGGGTCATTATCATCCATTACATACCAACTATTGTTACTTCTATACATAGTATACCCATGACTTTTACTGGCTTTTCCATCTTTACTCATTCCAATACTTGACAATTTGTATATTAGTAATTTACCATCTTTATCAAATCCTGAAAGATAATTATTGTATGTTGTATTGAATTTTAATCCGTTACATAATTCGTTATTTTCATAATGACCAGCTTTTGTTATTATATTGTTTGGATATTTATTGATATATTTGACATTCTCATTCTTTAATGTATCTTGTGCTATTGTAAGGTTTCTATATGTAATACTACGTTGTTGTTGTGATATGTGACTACGTACTGAATGTTTACTATTGCTTGGCAAAAGATTATTTAAAGATTTAACTTCCCCATCATTCACATAGGTTCCAAAAATATTATCTCCATTAGAACTATCAATCTTATTTTTATTATTACTATATTGAACAGAAAATACATTTTTCAATTCTGGAAATATATTTAATAATAGTTTTATTCCATGTATTTCAGAATTTCCTTGTGATTGCATTGTTTTTAATTTCTTCAATTCATTTTTAGAAGATATAACATTTGGTTTGTTATTCCATTCATTGCGTTCCGCTTCACCAAGTTGTTTTTCAAATCTTTCAAGTTCACTTATTAGATTTATTTTGTCATTTAATATTTTATAGTGTTGTATAGTGAATCCGCCTTTTTTTTCTGTTGAAATTACTTGTTTATAATCTTTTTTCTTGACTTCTTTCTTCCATTCTTCTTGTCTTGTATATAGAAATTTTATGAATCTATCAAATATAGTATTTGACATACTATTACAATTTATTGCAGTAGTATACAATAATTGAAATGCAGAATTTAACCAACAAGTACCTGTTGGATTATTTAATTTTATAAAAGGTTTTTTATTATTAGATATTTCAGTTTCACTTAATTCTTTATTATGTTGATTATTGTTTTGTGTTATTATTGATTTTACTTTACAAGTACCATTAATTACATTATTAATTATATTATTAAATCCTAATGCATTAAAATTCATAATAAATTGATCAGTTGCTACTTCATTATTATTTAATAGCGCATTAATGCTATCTTTTTTCTTGTTAATACTATAATCAATATAATATTCAGCAACTTTGTCTAATAAAGCATTGCTATATTGTTTTTCAAATCGATTAGAAATTTTTATTTTATCTTTACTTATATTGTTAATGAATTTATTTAATCCATGTCTCATAGCATCAAAATAAGACCAAGTATTAAGGTTCTTATCGTAAGTACAAATGTAATTAAATTCTTTTAAATTATAAAATGCATTATCTATTGCTGATGCTCCTAACATCAGTGCTTGTTGTGCTATTGTTTTATCTTTTATATCTTGTTTAAATTGATTAAATTGTGTTAGACTAACACTAGTATTTGTGTTATTAATAGCTCTATTCTGCAAAACAATTGATGGTGCAAAATTATTAATATAGTTACTACTCAAATCATGATATTCTGCATTTGCATTATAACATATTAATACTAATAGTGGTAGAGTCAATTTCAATAAGTTTAACATAAATATTACACATATACAATTCATTAATAGTAATTATAATATGTTTTATTATTTAAATCAACAGTTTGTTTACGATTTATACTTTATATAGTATATATTGCACATTGTATTAATTATTAATTTGTGTTAATATACTAAATATAACATGTGCTGTAGAACATAAATATTATGTTAAAAAATTATTTATTTATACTATTTTATGTAATATTAAATCTCAATAACTCATACTGTACTGAAAATATTGCAATATCTAGATACGCTGAGAATCATGATGATACAAAAATCACTAGTAATAACATCAACAATAAAAATAATGATATACAAACAAAACCTAAGCAACTCAATTATGAAATATTAAGTAAATATTTTAATATAGAATGTATTAAACAATCATTAAATATCGAAGACAAATTAGGATGTAATATCACAAATTATAATATACAAAAGAATTATATTCCCAAAGATGATTATTTTAATTACCTAACTCAATGTTCGAATACATTTTATTTTCCCTCCTATACTAACTATGATGCAACACCATATATCACAATAACAAAACCAACAAAGACAAAACTCAATATCAATGCAAAACCATATGTAAAAAAAATAGATAACAGTAAAGATAATAATATTCACAATAAAACATGTGAAAATAAATCCCACAACAAATTAAAAATGTTACTTGAAATTCCAGATAACAATACTTCTAAAGAGAATACAAATAGTGATCATGCAATTAAAAAATCAGTAAAATCAACTTATAATAAAAATAATAAAGAAAAACAAGCATTATTAAAAAAATTCAACACAATTAGTGCAATTCTAAACAAAACTAAATTATCAAATAATAAACTGAATGAAAATAAACCAGTAGACAATATTATCAATAGTAATAAAAAAAATACAAATTATGTAATTGAAGATATAACAAGTAATACTTCAGATACCGATAGCATTATTAATAATAATTTCGCTGTTGAATGTACAAAAGATATCACTAGTAAAAATAATAGTACACCAGTTGTAAACCATAGGAAAAAGCAACTCCCAAACTATAAGATAAAAAATATAAGAAATAAAATCAAAAGATTAAATAAAGCTAAGAATACGCTAAAACAAACAATACATAATAAGCAAAATGATGCATTACAAGATATTAATGTGAATAATAATAATGTAAATTACGATACAAAAGAATATAAAATAAATAATAACACAAGTAATATTGAAATCAATAAAAAGATAATGGATATAAAAATTGCAGAACAACCAAATAATGTGTCAAATGAAAGTAACAACAACTATTCTAATAAAAACAATAAGAAGAAAAGAAATAAATATAGATACAAATACATGAAACATAATATACTTCATAGTGAAAAACCAATAGTAAAACCATCAAATTTCATAACAAATATGAAAAATTTAGGGAAATATATTGTTATTCCGTTAGCAATTTCATTTGTTATACATTATTATTACACTAATTGGAATATAACAAATAATAACTAAATAGATAATATGTACACATTTGTTATATGTTAAAACATTCAACAAATAAAACAAAAATATATAATAATGAACAGCAAACAATGGCTGGGAAACCAGGATTCGAACCTAGATTAACTGATCCAGAGTCAGTAGTTCTACCCTTAAACTATTTCCCATCATTGTAATGTCATTATAACACAATTTGAAGTTTTATGCAAAGTGCAGTATATTGCGAATTTTTATACTACTCTTGCACAATAACATAAAATTAACTATAATTTAATGTATAATGCAATTTTATTTTATAACAATGAAAAATTTTAATAAAATATTAACAACAATAATTTTTATATATAATGCTAATTGTATGGAATACGAAACGCCAGATTCAGAGAATAGTATCAATTCCAAATTAAAACTTAATACTTTAATAAATGAAAACAATGATATATTAAATAAATCAAAATCAAGTCCTGATTTGCTCAGTAGTAAAGATATTGATAGTAAATTTTATAACAAAGATCATAAATCAATTGATAATGTTAAGCCAAAATTAAGTATTGATTACAATAATACTAACTCAATATCAAGTCCTACATTATTTTGTGATACTTTAAGTCAAGCTAATACTGAGCAGTCATTTATAAATACTACAAACAATATCAATTTTGTAGATGGCAATAGTAATACAATCTTTCAAATAAAATTACCAAATTTCAATAATTTTCAACAATTTTTACTTAAGCATAATTTGGGATATCAAAACCAAGATGAATATACATTATCTCAGGATTGGTTTAATATATGGCATAATTACTGGAATAATATAAAATCTTACATAGAAAATAATAATAACAAGAATTGTACAGTTGAATTTGTTGAATCCAGAATTTTACAATATATAATGTATTTTTTTGATAAATTTATTGATCAAATAACTAATTACAAATGTGATTTTAATAAATTAAGTAATAAAGATCAATTATTCAATTATATAACAAATCAATGTATTAATAATAGGCAATATCTTAATCCAAAGAGTAATACTAGTGACATTTTACTAAGTCCTAATTTATTGATTAATAATAATAACATACAAGAGTATGGTTTTATAAATAACTATAAAAAACCAGTAGTAAGTTCTATAATTTATGTAATGTACAGAACGCTGAATTCATTGCATAGTTTATTATATTCCCTATATAATAAACCAAATGAAGTGACATTGCAACTACAATCAATGATTAATAATAGTCAAAATAAAAAATTACAAAATGATTTTATAAAATCACTTACAAAATTACAAAAAGTAATGACTGATAATTTTGCAAAATATCAACAAACATCTAACAAACAACAAAAAGAATATTACAAACATAAAATACTGAAACATAAACATATTTTTACTAATTGTAATAGTAAACTTGATGCATTAAATAATTCCTCTCAAATATCGATACATATCAATTTAGTAAAAGAGAGATTGAATAAATATTTTAAAAATAAAGAAAAATTCGATGCTAGATTATCTAATTATTTTACAATCTACCAAAATAATAATGTAACGGAAGTTCTACAAAAATTAGAAATTAATTCAAATTCAGAATATAATTCACATAATATTAATAAGAATATAAATCTTGATAATAATATAGTTCAACAAAAAAATATTAATCAAGAAATACAGGAAATATGTGGTGAATTACAAAGACAAAAAGAGAAAATACCGTATTATTCAGTAATACTAAAAGAAATAATAAAACAAATATTTACTCCAAATAAATAATGTATTAATCAATTTGTACAGCTATACTAGTATTACTATTACCTGAGGTTGTAACTATATCATCACCGAAATTTGATTTAATTTTTGCTTTTAATGAAATTAATTGTTTCTCGGTGAGATTATCTACTTGTAAATATTGATGGTTATTGTTTTCCATAACTGAATACGAACCACCAATTCTAGGTTTTTTAAATGTTTCAGATTCTATTAATTCATATGATTTCAGTTGTTTGAAGAAATCTGTAGTATTGGGTTTATTAGATGTTATATTGACATATTGATTATATGCCATTTGTATTGTTCTAATATCATTTATTACTGAATCGATTCGTACCGATTCTATTATACTTTTACCTTTTAATATAGTACCAGTTAAAATACCAATTATTAAAAGCACGATAGATATTTCTACTAGAGTAAATCCTTCTACATAATTCTTATTATTTATTTTTTTCATTATATGTATTATTGTATTTTACAATATCAAGTATCATTATAATACTATAATGTATAAAATCAGTTAAAATATTTCTATTAATGTAAATCCTTATATATAATGCTTACTATTATGTTTTTTTTAATTATCAAGCATCAAGTAATAGTATAATACTATTATATAGATATTATCATTGATACATATTATTGGGCTGATATTATATTATTGTTTGTAATGTTATATTTATAATGTAATATTTCATTTTTGTTTTAAATACAAAATACATAATTTAAATATTATGATTATTCTTTATTTTCCTTTTTGTGATCTTCTTTTTTGTCATTATTTGATTCAGCTTCTTGTTTTTCAGTTATTGATTTACCATTAGCATCAATATTTTTTTTATTTTCCTTTTTGGCATTAGTTTTTTTATTAATGTAATTTTTTATTTTCTCGAGTGGAATATTGTCTAATATTGTTTCAATATCTTCATCTAAATTATCAGAATTATTTTCTTTCTTATTGTCTGCATTATCTGATTTATCTTTTTTCTTTTTAGTTGTATTGTCTTTTTCTTTAGTTTCCTTTTCTTTAGTATTATTTTCTTTAGGTTTGCTTTTCTTTTCCATATTTTCTATTTGCTTGTTACAATTATTAATTTCTTGCACAGTATTTTTATATAATGTTTTAAATTCTTTACTTAATTTAGCAATAACTTTTTCAATTTCATCTGTTATTTTTTCTTTACTTTCCATTGGAGTATCAAAATTACTAATATCATGTGATACATTCTCTATATGCATTTCAGTTTGATCCCTCAATGAATTAAATTTAGTAATAAGCCTTATCATATCTCCATATAATTCTATTAATTTTCCAATAGTAGCATTATCTTTTGTTTTACTATTCCAATTATTGGAATCCCATTCGTCTATTTGAGTATTAATATCATTAAGTAATTTTTCTAATTCTTTAATAATTTCTTTTATTTCACGATTTTGATTTGTATTACCATCATGACTTAAATTGATTTTCCTAGCCCTTATATTCATTCCGCATATTAATTCATTGGTGGTTTTTCTTATATTTTCCAATTTGTTTAATATATGAAAACAATACTTTATATAACGAATTGATTTATCCATTACTTGCTCATATCGGTCACTAGGACTTTCTCCTATTAGATTAGCATTACAATACAATACGCAAACATTTGAGATTAATATTATTTTAAATAAAGTTAAGAATTTCATAATATTTATTGCATCTTTATGGCATTATATATTACATTTATACAATATGAACAATTAAAATTTCATAAAAATTTGTAGTTTGGTATGTGGTAAAATGCTCATGATATGATGTAGTAGCATCATATTGTATAGCTACTTAAAATATGTTTTAATAGTAGTAAATCCTTGAATACTTGTTTCTTTTGACTACTACCACGTAATAAATACGCTGGATGGTATGTTGATATTGTTTTAATATCTAATACATGATTTACTGAACCACGTAGTGTTGACATAGAAGCCATAGTATTTAATAATGCATGATTTGATACCGCGCCCAATAGTAACAATATTTCAGGGTTTATTATTTTGATTAGTCGCTTTATATAAGGTAAACATAATGATACTTCATCAGTTGATGGAGTTCTATTGAGAGGTGGTCTCCAGAATACTATATTTGATATAATAACATCTTGTCTGGATAATCCTACGGCTTGTAGCATATTATTCAATAATATACCACTCTGTCCAACAAATGGTTTTCCTTGAATATCTTCTTCTTGTCCTGGTGCTTCTCCTATTATCATTACCTTGGAGTTAATATCTCCATCGAATATTACAGTATTCCTAGCAGTATGTTTTATCAAGCAATCAATATTATTTATTTCTTCTAATAATTGTTTCAGTTGAGGATTAGATTCTACTTGTGGATTATTATTATAAAATACATTACTATCTGTTATGTGATTATTGTTTAAATTATTACTACTATCATTTGATAGGCTATTGTTAAAAACATTATTGAGTTTCTTTGGATTATTTACAACTACTCCAGCCTTGGTAACATTATTTAATTTACTACTAACTTTTTGTATATTATTACTATGTTCAAATGTTGTAGTATTTGATATGCTACTAAACAATATATCTATACCAAGATAATTGTAAAATTGCAGTATGTGTTTATATAAATTACTCTCCATAATACTTTATATTATAACACAAAAAATGTTTGAATTGTTTTATTATGAGAATTTGTATCATAATAAGAGTTTTTACCCATCTAGCCTAATGTTTTTTTCATGTAGTATCAATAAAATTACTCAATTATTTATCATTGGTAAAAATTTTGTCGTTTTCTATTATACACAAATAATATTGTAATATATCTACATAATATCTATTGTATTTATTATTGAAACTATAACACGAATTTTGCTTCTTCAATTTTATTCTTATTAAGATGATTGTGTAAATCATCTGAACTGATTTACCAGCTATCATATTCATATTAATTGTTACTAAAAATATTATTATCAGTTAAAATGGCAATTAGTAGTATAATTAACATACCTAATAATTCTAAATTACTGTTATTACATATACTTTAATATCAAAAAAAATATATATAAATATGGTTACACGATTTAATTCTATTTTATTTGATAATATCAATTATGTTTAAGTATGCTTTTATATGGTGTTTATACTGTAATCTACTTATACTATATTGTTTCATTGACAAATGAAATGTAATGGTATTTTATTTATTGATTGTGAAAATTAGAAAAAATTATAACAAATATATCATTTAATTTGTATGAGGACAATATAACATATCGCATATATCACCCCATATGTATTAATCAATTTGTAATTTTTCATATATTATTTTTTTATTATTATGATTTATTATAAACTGTGATATGGTGTATTATACAGTATTAATTTTTTATTATTATTGTTCTCACATATTAAATTTTTATTAATTTAACATTTTACAACAAAATTTTCTGGATTTGTTAACGATTTTTTAATCAAATTGTATGAAAATCATATTAAGAGTTAATTTTAGGTATTCAATATGAATCCAAAGGTTTCAAAGGAAGCTAGTGAACTAATTTGTAGTCAATTAATAGCGATTGCTATTGCTACATTAAGCATGAGTAACGTACAAGCTAATGATTGCTTCCCAATACATAATAACATTATTAGTACAAATATACACCCAGTAGAAGATCTATTGCATCAAAGTGATTTATCCATATCGAAGGAAGAAAGTAAAGATGATATACAATTTTCTCAAATACAAAACAATAATGAATTGCACAATAATAATATGATATATGATAGTAATAAAGATAAAATGTTTAATATTGTAAAGAAAATAAAGAAGCAACAAAATAATTATAAGCAACAGAAACTTGGTGAATTAAGTATTATAAAAGATAAGCGAAATAATAATGAATATGAAAAATATTTATTTAATTTTAATGATAATAACTTAATGCCAAAAGATAAAATAATTAACATAACAAAAGAAATAAATAATATTGCAAGAGATATTATATTAGATAAAGACAATAATAGTATATGCATGGATAATAATGATAATATTGCATATAAACATAAAACTGAAGAGCAACGTGTTACAGTTTTATCAGATGCCATGATGCATTACTATAATGTTCATGATAATTATCTTTTTAAGAGTGATAATACATACAAAAATCAAAATACATATATACCATTCTCAATATTACAAATAATGTATAATGCAATTGGAAAATATGATAAAAATATTGCTTATAAAGTAATTAATTCTGTTTATAATATGAATAAAGATGAGGTATATAATCAATCTAAAACTATTTCGCAAGATGAAAAATTTGATTATGAACTAAAAAAGAAACAACATAGTTTTTTGGGTTCATATTATTTTAATAATATTCCCAATAAAAAAGAATTAGATGAAATGCAAGGAAAAACATTAACTGATTATTGGAAACATGTAAATCACTGTGATATAATATTTCCAAGCATAAATATATATTATACTGACAATTACTTACAAGAAGCATACAAGCATTGGGATAATAATATAGTCTTTAAATTAAATAATATAATAGAACAAAATATAAACGATAACCCAATAGAACACATATTAAATTATTATTCAATAATGGCTAATAGATCTCCAAATATTTACTTATCCAATGATGTAATAGATTTTATATATAAAAAATTAGATATCAATGATACTATCTATTTTATAGATAAATTTATTAAAATAAAACAGAATAATTTAACTGAAGATGATATTCCAAACGAAAATAACAATTTCCAGAATATATTTAATGAGTATCCAAATGGCAATCTCAAAGACTACAAAATAAATGTTTACGATAAAAAAATTGTGTTGCTTTAATATTTAATTCATCTGACAGGTATAATGGTGCAGTTGCTGGAAATAATATTATTATTAATCAGAAAAAAGAAGATTTATATAATAGATTAAATGACAATAATATGAATTTTAATTTACAAAAATGGAATATTAGTAAGTATTCAAAATTAAATCGTGAAAATAATAAAGAATATAATACACTATTTTTATATTATAGAAAGTAATTTATAATAACTATTCAAATTATATAAAAAAACTCCTAAAGATTACATATAATAATTAATAATATAAAGCAAGGTAATTAATATACCTTGCAGTACATTATACAATATTTTTTTATGTGCGTTAGTTGTGTGAAATGTTTTTGCTTAAATTTTGAGATTATATCATCATATTGTTAAAAAATCATCGAAATTATATTGTTTTTTTAATTACATACTTCTGATTTTTTTGCAATGCCGATAATAGTCATTATTCACTTTATTATATATATCTTTTAATTTTTCAAATTCCAAGGAAACATGTTGTTCATTAATATCTCTAATCTTATTAATAATTTCATCATTATTAATTGTTTCAATACAGTGAATAATATATTTATTAAGATTTTCAGCCTCAATTTTTAGATCATCTTATGATATATAATAATCGTATTGTTGACCTAAATTATCAAGATGTTGTTCTAGTATATTAAATATTTCTGTATCTTGTTTTAAAACATGAATATACATGCTATTATTTTGATTTAACATTAATAAATCTTTGTTTAAATGTTTTATTGTTTTAATATCATGTAATAACTTTTTAATTAAAAATATTGTCTATTTTATAATAATAGAAGCGATAATTTCTAATAACAAATTGTGTTTCATAACTGTCCATTAATATTTATGTTTTTTGTTTTTTATTCCTAATATCTTCTTCATATTATTTCTTTACATTTATATTTTATATTTGTGTACTTATTTTGTGGTGCTATAAATCTCATTATTAATTTTTCATTTTTACTTGTTTGTGTTAATACTTTAGTATTGAATATTAATATGTTAATAACATTTTGTTTTGTGTCATATAGATTATTGTATAGTTCATTATTATCATACGTTTCATTCTTAGCAATTAATTTAATAGAATTATCAATTTGTTGATTACTTTTCAATAGTTGTTGATTCATATTATCGTATTCTTTTGATAATTCATTACATTGTTTAGATTATTCACTTAAGACATCTTTGTCTAAATTATGAGTCCAATAATATAAACTATTACTATCAATAAAACCAATATTTAACAAATTAATGTTGATACATTAATTTCCAGTGAAAATGAATTTAAGTTGTACAATATACGCAATACGAACAACTTTTTAAATAATTAATTTTTATAAAAATTATTTTCACTAATAATTAACATATATAATTAACATATATTGCATTATATATCAATGTGTATTAAAGTATCAATATACAATTGTAGTTTTTATCCTATTCAAATGTAGTATACTAGGTAATCGGATTTATACCATTTTAATTAGTTAATGTTTTATTTTTTATATTTTGAAGAAACTAAACTATTATTTAGAGTATTTAACAGATATAATATAGAAGCTAGATTTGTTGGTGGATGTGTTAGAGATGCAATTTGTAATCAAAGTACTGATGATTTTGATATAGCTGTAAATTGTGAGATTTATAAGTTATGTGATATATTAACAACTAATAATATTAATGTAATAAAAACAGGTATAAAATTCTCTTCTATTACAGTAATTATTAATCACATAAAATATGAAATAACATCATTGAGGGAAGATATTAATTGTTCTGGTAGGTATTGTGATACTCAAAGCACTTCCAGTTTTGAAATAGATTCAAAAAGAAGAGATTTCACTATTAATGCGTTATATGTATCTCAAAATGGAAAATTATTTGATTATCACAATGGTTTAAATGATTTAAGAAACAATCGAATAATATTTATTGGAGACCCACAAACAAGAATTCAAGAAGATTTTTTGAGAATATTTAGATACTATAGATTTTGTACTAAGTATAATGATTATAGTAATAGGTATAGTGATATAATAAAATGTGAATCAACCAATATTAATAAATTATCAATAGAACGAATTCAAAAAGAATTATTCAAAATATTAGAAATATCAAATAATTGTATTATATTGAATAATATGTTGAATGATAATATATTACATAATATTAATATAGAACGTTACAATGCATTACTAGAAATATATACTGATTATATAAATAAAATACAATCTAACTATAATTCATGTAAAAATAATATAGACATATTATTAAAATTATATATACTATTTACATATGATTACTTAATAAATAAATTAAAGTTACCTAAAAAATTAAGAAATATAATAAAAACATATAAGCAATTTGAAAATGAACCAATAACATATTGTGCATATAAGAATAGTTTGGATATACAAATAAATGTTATTATTATACAGTATATAAAATATCACAAACCATTATTAAAACCAATTACAAATGTGCAAGACAATACACTTCCTCTTACATATAGTGATCTATCAGCTGGTATAAAACAAGCATCTAGATATCTAAAAAAATGTGAAAAGTGGTGGGTTATTAATAATTTTCAACCAACCAAGCAGGAGTGCTTAGCTTATATATTATCATTAGCATTTACTAATAAAATGTGATATCATATGGTTGTGCCCGGGTGGCGAAATTGGTAGACGCGCAAGTTTCAGGTACTTGTGGAGAAATCCATGAAAGTTCAAGTCTTTTCTCGGGCACCATTTGTATATTTCATACTTTAATACAAAGTAACTAACTTAATAATGTTCTGGTGCTATAAAATAAATAAATTAATTATATAACAATAAATTACAAATCTAGGAAATAATACAACTGATAGTACTGCACATGTTATAAACTAGTAATGATATGATAATGTTTCATACAAAATACTGTATTTACTATTATAATATATATTTTATACTTGTTTATTAAAAAATAATTTAAATATTGTAGTACAGATAACTGTAATTGGAATTGACAAAAATATTCCTGGTGTTCCAAGAACTGACATGCTGGCACATATTGAAAATAGCATCCAAAAAGGGTGTATGCCAAGTTTATCCCCTATTAATTTTGGTGTTATAAAATTGGAATCGATAAATGGTACTACTAAATACAAGCTAATAGTTATTAAGTATTGGTATAAAAACATAAAATCATCTACACTCATTGCAAGTGTAATAGCTAATCCTATACATGGTCCAAAAAATGGTGCTATTGAAATAAATCCTGAAAAAATACCACACATTACATATTCATTAGTACCTATAAATTTAATTAGGATAGTGTATATTATTGACAATACACAGCATACTAATAACTGACCTTTTATGTATTCTCCAAGTTTCTTATTAATATTAAGTAATAACTCTATGCATCTATCAGATGTAAATTTTCGTAATACTATAATAAAATATTTTTCAAATTTACTCCAATCTTTTAATAAATAAAATGTAATAATTGGTATCATGCACATAAAAATAATAGTATATACTATTGATTTACCAGTATTAATAAAGTTATATAAATATTTTGGAATATTATGTGTAATTTCGGTTACATAATTTTGTATTCCATTTCCAATATCAATTGTTTTATTAATACCACACTTTAATAGAATACTTTTTACAAATTCATTAATAGAATCTGCTGAACTACTATTTAAAAATATTGCTAATTTTTTCAATAATACTAATGTTGCGTTTTGTATTGATGGAATTAAGAATATAAAGATAAGAGTAAATATAGAAATAATAAATATTAATATAATACTTGCAGATAATGTAGATGATATTTTTAATTTTTGTGATAGTAATTGTGATGGGTAATGCAAACAATAGGCTAATATTATTCCTACAATAAATGGTATTGTCCACTTTCCCATCGCGTAACAGATAATTAATATAAAAATTGATATTATAGTGTTAAATATTATTTTATATTTATTCATACTTTATTGATAAATTTCTATATATCTTTATTATAATATACCATATATTTGTATATAAAAACGTAATATGATATGCAATATTGTCAAAGTTTATACAATATAATAAAATAATTACAGAACATAATGAAACCATAAAAAATTATGAATAACATTAATCAATTATTAGCTCAAGCTCAAAAATTACAAGCAAATGTATCTAAAGTTCAAAACGAAATAAAAGATAAAGAAGTAGTAGGAACTGCTGGTTCTGGTGCAGTAGAAATTATTCTTACAGTAAATGGAAAAATGAAATCAATAGTAATAAAGGAAGAAATAATAGATCCAAATGATAAAGAAATGTTAGAGGATTTAATAATAACAGCTTTTAATGATGCTAAAACCAAGGCTGATACTATCTATGAAGAAGAAATGAAAAAAGCAACTGGTGGATTGCACTTACCTGGATTGTTTTAAATAAATATATTATATGGTACTTGTATTGCTATATATTACAAGTATCTTTTTTTATTATGTTTATGATATAGTATAATCAATTATTACAGAAAATTATTTAATGTATTAATATATTTATTTATATGAGAGCATCCATTTGTAATAGTGTAATTGTATTTACATTTCATATACAAAAATAAGTATTAAGAGCAACAATAATATTTAAAAGTAAATTAATTTTATAAATACACTATAAAAATATACTGTTGTTATGAGATTGTAATTATCGTTTCAACTTATTTACAAGAATTTTTTGTTTGTTCTTTTATTTCATAACTTAACTGAACTTCTTCATTAATTTATTGGTATCTAGTATTGTTAAAATTTTATGTATTATTTTTTGTGATATTTAATGTTGTTGATTTTTTATATTACAAGAATTCTCTGTTAATAGACCAGAATAATTAACACTACATCCTATGAATTTATTATGATCATTATAATTATTAGTCAAATCACTTATTGATGTGAAACAATATGCTCATTCAATATCAATCGCATGTTCATTAAACAACACTTCATCTACAACACATTAATGTAATTACCGGATAATAAAGATAATAGTTCATCTGTTAATTTATTTATATTATCTTGATAATTATTTCGATATTTCGTATGTTCTTCTGGTGAATAATTTTGTTTACTGACATAACTTTGGTATTGCTAATAATTATTATCATTCATAGTGTTAGACTGTTCTATATTCATTCCCCCAACTAAC
The DNA here is from genome assembly GCA_017475965.1 of Alphaproteobacteria bacterium. Taxonomy (GTDB): domain Bacteria; phylum Pseudomonadota; class Alphaproteobacteria; order RUG11792; family RUG11792; genus RUG11792. The sequence goes on from JAFVEL010000056.1 coordinate 22,149, forward strand.
AATGGAGAACATAAAATAAATGTAAGTTTTTCTTCATATATACTCTTCATCTTTTTTTATTATGCATATTTAATACATATTTCATATAAAATTCCTCCAAATATAATACTACATTAATATTATTAATTAATAGTTAATGTTAAAAAAAATAAAAACAAATATAGTATAGTAGAATATTAAATGGATTTTTGTATTTGTTTATAATGTTATTGATTTATGATATAATGGTGAATTTACTGAGAAGTAATAAAATTAGGTGTTGCATGGATAATATAATGTATTAGAATAATATATTATTTGATTTATTGATAGTGAAGTTTGAAAAAAAATATCATTTATGCTAATTTGTATAATTCCTATCGAGAAATGCAAGAATGTACAAATTATATGGGAGTTATTATAAACTATATTATACATATTCCAGTAAGACAGATAGTTCAGAACCAAAAATATATACAGAAAAACAGTACAAGAATAATAAAAAATAGACTGTTCGCAAAATGAATAGTTCAGATACACCAAAAAAATTAAAAAATCTTTTATGGAATAATATATTACAAACAATAGTATTCCATTCACACTACTGCTATCTTATAGTATATGTAATGGACAATAAAGCATATTAATATAACATTAAAGCAAGGTACAATAGGATAATATTCCGATTTATATAATTTATTTGCAATAAAATATGATTTATAGTAGACTTATATATAGTAGATAGTATTATAGTGTATTGTATATATAAGTTATAGTAAATAATATGGGATTTATTACATTTTTGGAAAAAACTGGAAATTTATTTATTAACTTTTTGAAAGCAACTGGTAGTATTTTTATGTTTATATTTAAGAGTATACTTACTGGTATTACTCCTCCATATTATTGGAAACAAATATTATTGCAAACAATACAAATAGGATATTTTTCATTACCAGTTGTCGGATTAACTGCAATATTTACTGGTATGGCAATGACACTACAATGTTATTCTGGATTTTCTAATTTCACAGCAGAAGGAGCGATTCCATCTGTAGTAATGATAGCGATGACAAGAGAATTAGGACCAGTTTTAGCTTCACTAATGGTAGCTGGACGTCTCGGAGCTTCTATGACTGCTGAAATAGGAACTATGAAGGTAACAGAGCAAATAGACGCTTTATCTGCACTATCTGTTAATCCATTAAAATATCTAGTATTTCCTAGAATAATAACTGGAACATTATTAGTCCCATTTTTAGTGTTAATAGATGATATATTAGGAATATTTGGTGGGTATTTAGTTGGAGTATATTATTTAGGCTTTAACTCTGCTAATTACATACATAATACATTTGTATCAATGGAAACTTGGGATATACTTTCAGGATTAATAAAAGGTGCCGCTTTCGGATTTGTTATATGTTCTATGGGATGTTATCAAGGATTTAGTTCCAAAGGTGGAGCACAAGGTGTTGGAAGAGCTACTACTAATTCAGTAGTTGCTTCATCCATTATAATACTATTATTAGATGGAATACTTACTTTTGTATTATTTTGAGGCAAATCATGAGCAATAACAATAAATATGTATTAGAAGTAAAAGATTTAACAAAATCATTTGGTGATAATCATGTAATAAAAGGTATTTCATTACATTTAGGCAAGGGAGAATCTTACGTAATAATAGGTGGTTCTGGTTCTGGTAAATCTGTATTGTTAAAATGTATATTGGGAATAATATCTCCAACATCAGGACAAGTTATATTACATGGTACTAACATGGTAGGATTACCTCCAAAAGAACGAGAAAAACTTATGATAAAGTGTGGAATACTTTTCCAAAGTGGTGCTTTATTTGATAGTTTAACTGTATTAGAAAATATAACTTTTGGATTAATATATGGGTATGGTTGGTCTAAAAAAGATGCTAAAGAAGTAGCAATAGAAAAGTTGCATGATGTTAATTTGAAAGATGAAGTATTAAATAAATATCCGTCAGAATTATCTGGAGGAATGCAGAAAAGAGTAGCTTTAGCAAGGGCAATTGCTACTAGTCCTGACATTATATTCTTTGATGAACCCACTACCGGTTTAGATCCAATAACAAGTGGTATTATAAATGAATTAATAGTTAAATGTACTCATGAAATTGGTATTTCTGCATTATCTATTACTCATGATATTAATAGTTTGAAACATATTAGTGATAGAGTCGGATTATTATTTGGTGGCAAATTAATATGGGAAGGAACTAACCAAAACCTTTGGACATCTGATAATCCTTATGTACAACAGTTTATTACTGGTTCGCTTGATGGACCATTTACTACTTGAAAATTAATATCATTATGTTATATGGATGAAAGCAGATAATTATACATGTGAAAAGTTATTATTTTATCATTGCTGCATAAAATATATAATTGTATCGATTTGAGCGTAAATAAAGCAGTTTATTGCCTTGGTGGTTGAATATTTACTGAATATTGCATTACCAAGTTGTTATAACAAATATTTACTAAATAAATTGAAATGTATTTATTAAATGTATATTATAACGTACAATGTTACTTGAGATAAGACAACATAACCTATAATCTAGTAGATAGGTAATTATAATATAAATATCACATAATTAATTCATATGAATACTATAATTAAATTACATAATATAACAATTAGAATATTTTGTTTCTTTGGAATATATATTCATTTTAATGTAATAGATATTTAAATATAATATTTGATTGAGAGTTTATAATATGTAATATGTAATGTTGTTGTTTCAACGTTGTACATTGATATATGAATATATGTGTATTATTCATTTTGTGCTGTGACAAAATATTGAGTACATAATTAAAATTTTTCATATGATTTTTTATTACTACTACATTCAATATTAAGTTAGTATTGAGATAATAATTTAACAAAATTATATTAAAGTATATCTTAAAATAATACTAACTTATAAATAGTTCAAATGAACTCAACAGATAAGCCTTCTTATTTAGTAAAACTATATAATTAGTTGATGCTTTACTATTACTATTATTGTTACTAAATGCATAAAATTAATAATATACATTTTTGTTGTTTAACCCATTAATTTTTTCTTGTGATATCCCAAATTCAATTGTTAATTTGTCAATATCATCTCCACATAATAAGTTATTTGTTATAACACTACTCAATTCATTGCTACAAGATACTATATCATTCTATACAAATTATTCACCGATTTTAAATCCAAAATGTTTGAATATAAGTATTGAGGCTCTTAATGCACTATGTACTTGAGATAAAAGCGCATTATAACATGTTAATAAATTAAAAACTTTATTTAATCAATATGTGATGTGGTTTTTATCACATCTTATATTTTCTTCCAATTAATCAAATGTTATCTCTGTAATTATCTCTAATTACCAATAAATCAAATAATATATTTTTCTAATACATTATATTATCCATGTAACACATAATTTTATTAATCTTTAGTAAATTCCACACTAAACAATAAATCACTAACATTATAACATCATACAAAACCCTACTTAATACTTTCCTATACTATATTTGTTTTTTTTGATATATATTCACAGTTATTTAACTAATACCATATTATACTATATATAATAAGTTTAATTAATATGTGTAATATGAAAAATACCTTAAAAGTTTTAATATGTACAGCATATTGTACTATAATGTTCAATAGTTATGGATATAGCATGAACAACAATGAATATTATAATTCACAAACATTTTTACAAGAAGTGGAAGAAGAATTATTTTACGAAGTTAGGAACGTAATACGTAATTTGCAATCTTATGCAAATGATGATCATACAGAAGAATATGAATATGAACCCAATTGTGATGCTCATATATTGAATATGGATCTACAATATAAATTTCAACAATTAGTAAATCAGAATATTAAAGATGTCGCAAAAGAAATGGTACAAATGGATAGAAAAACATTGAAACGAATTGTATCATATCATTACAATTCAATATCAGAAGACGACCATAAAAATTTCTTAGAAATAGCTAGAAAGTGTATTTCAAATGATGAACTTGAGAAAAATTTGAATTTATATTTCCAAAAAGCAAAAATTGCAAATGCAAATATAGATATGACACCTGTAGATATAATACAAAAATGTATAATTTCTAATGAAAATAAAAAACTGGGTGGTTTTAAACTACGTCACATTTGCCCAACAGCGTGGAACATGCAAAACCTTTTATCAAAAAAAACCTTCTGAAGATGAAATCATAAAAATTAGTAATTTACTACTGAATGAAAACATATTATGCTTTAATATATGTAATGAGAACAATAATAAACAGCTATCAAATGACATTACTCAAGCATGGGAACAGTTACTATCATATACAATAAACAACAATATGAAAATATTATGTAATAAATTATGTGTTTTGTGCAATAGATTGTTACCTGTATTTGGTGTGAATATTGATTATACGAAAATTGTAAAACAATTCATAAACAATGTTTTCCCAACACTATATGAAATTACAGCATGTGAAATTCAACCAATTGAACACCTTGTAAAAAAATCTTATTCTAAACAGAGTATAAAAGACAGACTTAATACACTATTGCAAGAAACCCAGTTATTTATAACAAAATATAATTGGAAAATTGAACAATACATAACAAAAAATAACTATAGTAAAAAGATTGTCACACTATTTGATAATGCATTTAAACAATTAGGTTGTTACATGTTAATAAATAACATGCATACCAAATATGATGAATTATTATCTAAATTAGAAAATAATGTATTATTTGAATTTATAAAAAACAAAGCTAAACAACATGTGATAAAACAAGAAAGGCAAGATACTATAACTTACAATGCTAGTAACAAAAATACTATTAGTAATATTAATAACTGTAATAATAATTTAAATTATAATAATAATAGTATAAGTAGTAGTCAAAATGTAAATTACAATACAAATAATAATACATACCAGCATTATAATAATATAAGGAGTCAGAATAATTCTAGTAGTTACAACTCAAATAATGTAATACAAAATAATAATATGAATTATAACAACTTTAATAGTAATATGAACATGAATAACAAGATGCCAAATAATAACCAATTTAATCACTATAATTACAATAGCAATATGAATAATTTTAATGAAAATATGAGTAATTATAACTACAATAACAACATGTATAACAGTAATAATTTCGGTTTGTAGATAAAGTTAATAACTAAATTAAATTAATTTAATACAAAATAATTCACAGTGTATTATCTTGTATTATGATGATACACTGTTTTTCTATATATTGATGTGTTTAGTTTGATATATTATATTACTTAAATATGTTTCAAGAATCCTATGATATTATTTCTATCTACTGTTTTATTTCTTCCTTCGTCTTCGGTTTTATTTAAATATGTTACTGTTACAGTATTGTTTTTTATTTCATCACTACCTACTATCAATAAAATAGTACTATTTAATTTACTGGCTATTTCAACTTTTTTACTTAAATTCTGACCAATATGTATAAATTCAGCTCTTATATCATTTGATAATATTGTATTATATAATTCAAATGCATTATCTATTTCTTTCTCTGAAACTGGAATTACTGATATTATATTTTCTTTTGGTTGGAATTTTTTGTCATTTAGTAACATCATTAAACGTTCCAATCCAATTGCAAAACCAATCCCTGAAACATCTGGCCCTCCCAGAAGACTTAGCAGTTTATCATATCTTCCACCACCCCCTATAGCATCTTTGTATTGTCCATTACATACTTTTAATTCAAATATAGTATGACTGTAGTAATCTAAGCCTCGTACTAGTAAATTATCTATAGAATATTTAATACCGTATTTGGAAAGTGTTTCACAAACGCACTCAAAATATTTAAGATCGCTTTTACTTAAGTAATCGTAAATTTTAGGTGCCATTGAACATATTTCCTTATCACCTTGGTCTTTGGAATCAAGTATTCGTAATGGATTTTTCTTCAATCTTATCTTGGATTCTTCTGATAACTTATCTTCGTATATTGAGAAATACTTAACAATAGCTTTTATGTAGTTTTCTCGTGACAATTGTTCTCCTAAACTATTTATACATACTTGACAATCAAATATACCAACAGCTGTCAAAATTTCATTCGCTAATGCTATATTAATTGCATCTATATATGGACTCTTAGCTCCTATGTTTTCAAATCCTAATTGGTGAAATTGTCTATATCTACCTTTTTGTGGTCTATCATATCTAAACATTGGACCATAATACATTAGTTTTAATGGAAGATTATTGCTTACAATAATATTATTACTAATTATTGCTCTCATAACACCAGCAGTTCCTTCAGGCCTCAATGTAATAGATTCATCTCCTTTGTCTTTAAATGTATACATTTCTTTTGAAACTACATCTGTTTCATCTCCTATGGACCTTTGGAACACTTCCGTGTGTTCCACTATTGGTGTTTCTATTGGAGAATACCCATATTTTTTTGATATTTTCATAGCAGTATCTATTATGTATTGATATTTATTAAAATCAACCCCATATAAATCCTTCATGCCTCTCACAGGACTAAAAATATTTTTACTCATACTAATATTTCCTTTCTATAAAAAAAATCGGATAATAAAATACCCGATTAATAATATTTAATATAGTCAATATTTTACTTAGTATCAAAACTAATTTTACTGTTGTTCTTTTTCTTCTGCTTTGTTTTCTTCTTTTTTTGTTTCTTCAGTTACTTCTTCTAATTGTTCTTCTTCACTATTATCTTGTTGATGGAATGTTTCAATATTTAGTATTATATCAACTAATACTTCCGGATGTAATTGTACTCCGATTCTATAAGTACCAATTGTCTTCAATGGATTATTGATTTTTAATTGTCCTTTAGATACCTTAATATCTTGCTTTTCAAGTTCTGCCACTATATCAGCTGGTCTCACAGAACCAAATAAAAATCCAGAATCTGTAGCTTGCCTTATTACTGTTACAGATACTCCTTGCATTGTATTGGCTACTTTTTCGGCTTCTTGTTTTAGTTTTAAGTTCTTCGCTTCTATTTCTGATTTCTTTGCTTTAAAGTATTCTATATTTGCTTTAGTAGATCTCAATGCCTTATGCTGTGGTAATAAGTAATTACGTGCATAACCATTTTTTACTTTAACTGAATCTCCTATTCCACCTAACTTTCCAACTTTTTCTAAAAGTATAACTTGCATATTTGTAATCCTAAATTAATTAAACGATATTATTATGTACATTTACATAGTAACATTTTATATGCATTCCAGGCAAGTTAATTTCACTTGAATGAATTTAATCTATGTTGTATTTAATATACTGTGTGGCGTTATATAATATCGTATTACTAAATACAATTTCATACAAATAAAAGTATTGTTCTTTTTATTCATTAGTAGTATTCCGACATGAGATGGTGTTATTATTAAATGTAAAAATATCATTTGAATTACAAAAGTAAGTGTCGTAACAAAAATACACCAACAGTAATATCAATTATTATATTATTAATAAATTTTTAAAAAATATATAAAATCTTTTAATTAAATATATCAATTTTATTCAATACGTGTTTTAAAGAATGATCGAGTATTATGTTACGATAACAATATATCATTTCTCAAACAATATATTACATAAAATCAATAATTACTCATAAAAAATTGGTTATAATCAGTAATAAATATCAGTATAAATCTGTTATTTGCAAAACTATACTCTAAGGATAATTTCTTGATTTTGATATATCGTGTTTTGGTACTATTTTGTTTTTTTTACCATTAGCAAATATATGAGCAAAATTATATTCACTATACCAAATTATATTTTCTTGTTTATTTGTAGTATATTTAATTATAAATGCAACTTTATCTGATTTTACTTCTGAATCAAATTCTTGTATTCCAAGATTCCTATTATTATTGACTAATTTTCCTACATCTGGATTTAGTTTGTATAATAACCAATTTCCGTAACCATCCTTTGCATATTTTTCCATAATACCAAGACTTTTATATGGTACTATTCCAAAATCAGTTTTTCCAACTACTTGTTTTCCTGTTAGTTGTGTATTATTATGTGCTGGATAAGGTAGAAATCCATTCTTACTAATGTAATATGCCCCCAATGATTTAAGAACATAATCAATGTTGGATTTGGTTGTTATTTCAGCTTGAATTCGTTTTATAGTAGCAAATTGACTGACACTAATACTTGATATGATACCTAGTATTAATAAAGCTATAGATACTTCTATTAAAGCAAATCCTTTTAATTTCTTGATTATCATAGGTTATTATTTATAATATAATTTCCTATGTATTATGATACTACACTGGAAACTCATATTAATGTATTAATAGATAGCATGTAGTAAAATTCAAAATAGATTGTATTTCATACAAAACCAGTGTAAAATAATCTATTATGATCATTATTATGATATACAATGCAAAAATTGAATTTTATATTACCTAAAGTAATAGTGAAGAAAGTTGATTCACATATAATAAAACAATGTATATTGGATAATTGGCATAATATAATACCATGCGATATTATAAATTTCACTAGATTTAATAAGATATTGCTGAATCGTAAGTTTCAATTGAAAGTATTTATTAATATTTTAGATTCTTCAATTGTTATAGTAAAAACGCATGACAAGGAAATAATTGATAACATAATGAATATTACAAACATTGAAAATGTACGAATAATATACCAACAAGTATTAAATATTAATAATGGTATAGTGCAATAGTGTATCTCATAAAAGTATAAAACATTATGAATATAGTATTATATAAAAAAAGATAATACAATATCTTCAATTAAATATAATTTTTAAAAATAACATATTTATGTTTTGTATGTTATACTAATTGTGATTAATTCTTTATGGTAATAATATTATGTATGATAATGGTAATAATTATGTTTTGAAATCGAGTTTTCTACAAGAATTAGATGATAGAGGATTCTTATATCAATGTACAAATATAGAAAAACTTGATGATATATTCAATAATAATGAGAAGGTAACATTCTATTTGGGATATGACCCTACTGCTAAAAGTTTACATGTGGGACACTTGTTATGGATACGATTAGTAAAAAAATTAAATGATGCTGGTCATAAACCAATAGTACTAGTAGGTGGAGCTACTGGTAAAATAGGAGATCCAACATGGAAAGAAACTCAAAGAAAAATGTTGGATTACAATACGATTTTAGAAAACATTAAATCAATAAATCAAAAATTAATGAGTATATTCTGTAGCAATATTAATACTAATTCTATTACTATGGTGAATAATGATGATTGGTTATCTAAATTAAACTATATGGAATTTTTGAGAGATTTTGGACCGTTGTTTTCAGTAAATAAGATGCTAGCAATGGATAGTGTTAGTACTAGATTGGAAAGACAACAACATCTGAGTTTCTTAGAGTTTAATTACATGTTATTGCAAGCATATGATTTCTTATATTTATTTGAAAACTATAATTGTACATTGCAAATAGGAGGACAGGACCAGTGGTCCAATATAATTTCTGGTATAGATTTAATCAGAAGAAAACAATCTATTTCAGATGCCAAGTCAGATATAAATAAGAAGGAAGCGTATGGATTGTCAATTCCATTACTATTAACATCAGATGGTAAAAAAATGGGTAAAACTGAGGGCGGTACTGTCTGGTTGGATGAATCTATGTTATCTCCATTTGATTTTTGGCAATATTGGAGAAATGTTGATGATAAAGATGTAATAAAACTAATGAAATTGTTTACGGATTTGAGCTTAGATGAAATAAAAAGATTTGAAAAATATGTAGGAACAAAAGAAATAAATGAAGCAAAAATAATATTAGCAGATGCAGTTACATCGTTTGTTCATCCTACAGTACCTTTAGATGATATTAAATCATCAGCTACTGGCAAAAATGCTTCTAATGCCATTGATACAATACAATTGGATAGTCCATTACAATTAGACAAAGCTCTAGTAAAAGCTGGATTAGCAGAGAGTGCAACACAAGCAAAACAACTAATTACTGGTAATGGAGTAAGAATAGATGATGTTGTTATAAATGATTATAAGTATATAATCGAAAAATCCTGTTTAGTATCTGTAGGTAAAAAGAAACTAAAACAATTTATTATAAAATAATTTTTGTATAGTTCAGTATTGTATACTGTAGTACACTATGGTTTATTGTATTCAATTAAGATTATATATTACATATATGTAAAATATTGAAAATTTTATGTAAATAATATGGAATTATCTAATTATTACAATTTTGACTTATTAGTATATAAAATTTTAATATTTGACATTATTAAAATAATATATTAGAAGTAAGTTATTAAAAACATCCAAACTTATATTATTTTAAATACTACAACTGTACATTTATGAAACAATAACTATGTAATGGTAAATACAAAATGTAATATATTTTACAATATTTAACATATAAATGGAATTAAGATTACATTTGAATTTTAATATAGTATTATATAAAGCAATTTACAAGAATTGCACATATGTGTAATTAAGGAAAAATAAAAATTTGTGTAAAACACGAAAATAAATAATTGTGATGCCATGAAAAAATGTATAATATATTATCAATTTTGTATAATTATATAAAAAATAAAAAAAATAAATAATAAATTGTAGTAATAAATATAAAAATTAATTTTTAACATATCTAAAAACTCTCACAACTTATGTTGTGCAATTCTAATGTACTATTTTTTTTCAGGAAATATCTAGTATATTTGCATAAAACATTAAATATTATTAAATACATTCTCTAATTTTATTCACATTCCTACACGCTGCTTTCCAAATATACTTTTCTCGAAATGCAATAATCATTGCAGTATTCAAGAAAGAAATTAAATTCTTCTTACTGTCATCTTGCCCTGTAAAATTTACTTTGAGAATTATTTTAGTGTAATTTTACTTGAATACAAAATCTATTGTTGGTGTTAATTTATATAATTTCATCTCTTCTGTCATATTACCTTCATATTACATTTTATAATTTATATATTATATTATACTACATACACATAAAAGGTGGGATAAATAAAAAAATCCATAAAAATTTAACTATTATATTTTTTTTGTGTTAATTTTAAATTTCTCAGAAATCAAACAGTAAGAAAGCACGCACATCATCTTAATTTTAACTATGAAATAATGTTTGTATTATCTCTTGTATCCACATACAGCGTGATACTTGACCTAATAATGAAACAATGTTGTTTTTCTCATTATTTGTGAGTTTAATATTTTTAATTTCTTTAATTAATATTTGATTTAAATCTCTTAAATTATAAACATCGTTATGATTACGGATATAAAGTTCAAATAATAGTTTATCTTTGATTAACTTTACAAATTCATCTAATGCATTCTGGTATTGCTCATCATACATAGCATAGTACATTGTTGTAAATGAGTTGAAATTAAATAATGTTAAATCAACAATGTCATAAATTAATTTATATTTATCAGAAACAAATTTTTTATTTTTCAACAAATTATATACATCGTTTAAATTATCTATATTTTTATATTTAAATGATTCATTTAATTTACTTTGAATGGATTCTTGTGAAAGCATATAGTAAATATCATTTAAATATTCACTCTCATATGAATTATAGTCTTGCAATAAATTTAAAAAACTATCACTATAATTAACAGTATTATCATTTATATTAAATAATAATTTAAAAAATTTATCTTCTATATCATCATTAGAAATTTGTGATTTAAATTCCTTGATAGAATCTTTATCTAATTTTTCGTACCATTGAGTTTTAAAATCACGTTGTTCGTCATTTGTTTCTAAACTAGAAACAGTTGTACTACTACTATGCAAACTATCACTGTTGAAATCATCATTTTCATCTTGATTTTCAGCATTTGGGTACTCTTTGATTATTTGTAATTTCTCACGTAATTTCATTTTAGTAATATTACTAAGTGCATAATATTCATTTCCTTGATACTTTTTTGTATCGCTGTTTTTATATTTTTTATTATTGGATTTAATACTTGTTGTTTGTATATTGCATGTATTATTAATATTAATTAGATCATACAATTTGTCTTTATTGATCATTGCATTTAATTGATTAATACTTAATATTATTAGTGAAAAACTGAATAATAATTTGTTATATTGCATAATGATTTTAAATTTTATAAAAAGTTTATATTACAATGTTAACTCTATGTAATATAAAAATCAATAACTCTATACATTGGTTTTAAATAATACAAAAATTTTATGTGAGTTATTGTTTTTACATAAAGTTACATTCCTATATAAACAGCACAATTAGCATTTGCAATGCACTTAATTTATTACCATAATGCTTCAATAATGTTACTTATAATTTTGTTAATATCTTCAATGTCTTCGTTATTATGTATATCAATTTCGTATAGTATATTTACTAAGTCGTTTTTTATTGAATTGATATTTTGGTTTAATATTGCATTTTTACTTCTGTTAAGTAAGATTTTATATATACATTCTAACTCAGATATCTTATTATTACCATGTACAATAAAATATAATTTGAGCAGTAATTGATTTGTTATCAATCTAAGAAATTCATTTACTCCATTTTGATTTTCATCGTATTTTCCATTATATATGTCATTGTATATTTTTTCAAGTGAATTATAATTAAACAATGTTAAACTAATAACTTCACATGATAATTTATATGAATCATTTTGTGAACTTTTGGAATTATGCTTATATTTTATATTATTCAATACTTCAATTACTTTATTTAAATTCGTTATATTTTTGTATCTAAAAAAATTCTCCAAGTATTTCTGAATTACTGCTTGTGATAAAATTGATTTGATATCCATTAAATACTCATCATCAGAGGAGTATTCAGAAAGATTCTGCAAAAAGGTATTACTATACTTAACCTTGTCTTTCTCCATAGAATAAAATGATAAATTAGTAAATTTCTCTACATATTCATTATTAGTGTTACAATTAATATTCTTTCTAAATACCGTAGCTGAATCCTTATCTAATTTATCGTACCATTTCTTATTATTGTGTTGTTGTTTTATATCAAATTTAATTTTTATTTCAGTATTATTTAATTGCATAATATTATGATTTATATGAAAATTCATTAGAGGATTATTTTTAGGTAATATTATTTTTGTTAAACCATTAGTTTTATTATTTTTGATTAATTTTTCATCGAATTGTATCTCATTATTTATATCGTTACTAACATCATCACTACTATCTATTTCATTTTCTTGTTCATAAATAGGATTTATTTTTGTATTTATACTTTGTACTACTTTATGCACAAAATTTTCAGGAACAGAGTTTTTAATACTATGTAATTTTGCTTTTTGCTTCTCAATAAACTTGCTACACTCTGTTCTTACTTTTTTCGTTTTATTCATTACTTCTATGCTTTTATTATCGTAATTATTTTCTTCTCCAAATGTGTCATATGTATCATCATTTAATTGTGTTTGTTCTTGCTCGAGTATATCATCCAAATCATCATTGGAAGATTTATTTACTATATCAAACAATTTACTATATTGTCCTTCTATTATTGTTTCATCGATTGTTTCATCCTTGGTATCATTTACTTGAGATTGAGAGTTGTTACAGTTTAAATTCACTAAACCATTTTTTATACAATACTCTACTGCTTTTACTTCACAATTATTAAATAGTAATAACAATAATATTGGTTTTAATTGTTTTATATTATTCATATATCAATTTTAAATATTTTATTATATAAATTAATATTAACATTTAGTATTATGAAAAACAACAATTATGTATTTTTTTACTAATTTATCATCAAAAATCCATATAATATATTATTAGTATAATTTAAATTATGTTTTATAATATTAAATTAAATAACACGTTATGGTTTTATTTATTATTTGTATTTTTTTTGTTTTTGTAATATTTTATTAAAAACATTTTCCCAATTATTTATTGCTAATGTTTTTTGTTGATTAATAATTTTCTCTCTTTCACTAAAGCAATTAGATATCATATTAGAAATATTTCTTGCTTCATTATTATATCCCCAAATATTTCTATTGTTAAATTTATTACGTTCTATTTTAAAATGATTAATTTCATCAAAATATTTCAATAGTGTACCATTTATATACTTACAATATTCTGTTTTAAACTGCTGTTTACTATCTTGTGTATTACTAAATTCACCATAATAATCAGTTTCATAAAATTGCTTGTTTAATTCATTAATGTTTGATTCGATATCTGCCACTTTATCAGATTGAATATATTTTTTGACTTTATCTATAGTTAATATTGTTTTTATGCTATTTAAAACATTGGGATGACCATATGATAATATCATTGGTAAATTGCCACAATTATTCCCTAAAAAATAATGATAAAAATGTTCAATATGATTTTTTTGTTTTGCAATTTCATTACTATTATTTGATATATTTTTATTAATTGTATTGAATGAAACATCCATATTTAATATTTGTTCAATACCAGTAAGTTGTTCAGCTTGATTATTTAAATTATTACATTGTGCATTTGAGCCAAATAATCCAAAATAAATAGCCGGTATTATATTTAATAATTGTTTTATCATAACAAATCATCATTTTCATTATTGATAATATAATACTAATACAATATTGTTAAGAAATAGTTAATTGTAATAAGTACAGGAGAATAATATTATACAAAATAATTTACATTGTATTTATTGATAATTATGTTGATTATTATGCATCATTATAATGATATATACAAACAGTAAAATATTAATATTATAGTAGAGTACTATATTTACTTTTTATGGGCTTTTTAAAAATTAAATTACATAGAAAAACTATGATACAATTATATTAGAGAATAATAAATAACATTTATATGATAGATATAAATTTAATAAAATCTAGTCCTGAAATATTAAAAAATGCACTATTACATAGAAATAAACACGATGTTACAGATGAATTAATAGAACTTCATAATAAATACTTAACAATTACCACTCAATTACAAAATGTTAGAGAAGAGAGAAACAAATTAACTGAAGAGTTTGCTAAAGCAAAGAAAACTAATGATAATAACAGAATAAAACAATTATCTGAAATATTAAATAAATTAAAATCTGAGATATCTTCATTAGAAGAAAGTGAAATTAATAATCAAAATGAGTATAGGGAATTATTGTGTACTATTCCTAATATTCCGGATGAAGAATGTCCTATAGGAAAGGACGAAACTAGTAATAAAGTATTAAAACAAGTGGGAACTCCAAAACAGTTTAGTTTCAAACCTAAGGAACACAATGAACTTGGAGAAACTCTAGGGTTAATGGATTTTAAAAGGGCATCAAAAATTGCAGGTTCTAGGTTTGTATTTCTATTTGGTGATTTATGCAGATTAGAAAGAGCAATCGCACATTTCATGTTAGATTTGCACAGAAAAAATGGATATAAGGAAGTATATGTTCCATTAATAGTACAATCCAATGCAATGTTTGGAACTGGACAATTACCTAAATTTGAAGAAGATTTATTTAAAACTACTATTAATACTTATCTTATACCAACAGCTGAAGTATCATTGACTAATATCTACAATAATGAAATATTAAAAGAAGAAGATTTACCAATAAGATTGACATCCTACACACCATGTTTTAGGTCGGAAGCAGGTTCTGCTGGAAAAGATACTACTGGAATGATAAGACAACACCAATTTACTAAAGTAGAACTAGTTAGTATAACTACACCAGAACAATCAAAAGATGAACATGAAAGAATGACTTGTTGTGCTGAGGAAGTATTAACTAAATTAGATCTACCATTTCAAAGAGTATTGTTATCTACTGGAGACATGGGATTTTCTTCTGAGAAAACATATGATTTAGAAGTGTGGTTACCTGGACAAAATCAATACAGAGAAATATCTAGTTGTTCAAGATGTAATACATTTCAAGCTAGACGAATGAATACTAGATATAAGAATGAAAAAACAAAAAGGAATGAGTTTGTTCATACTTTAAATGGTTCTGGTGTTGCTGTAGGACGTTGTTTAATTGCAATTATGGAAAACTATCAACAAGAAGATGGTTCTATTTCAATTCCAACTGTATTGCAGAAGTACATGGATGGACAAACTATAATAAAAGTAGAAAAGTGATGCATCTATTCCAGATAATTTATGGATAATGTAATATTAACTACTAGTAATGAACACATTGGTAAAAGATTAGATGTGGTATTAACTAATGTATTACCTATAGTTACTGGTAAAAACATTTCCAGAACTAGTATTCAAAATAGTATAAAATCTGGGAATGTATTATTAAATAACATTATTATATTAAATCCACATACTAAATTAAAAGAAATAAGTAATATTCAAATTAATATTGTAGATAATAAACAAAAATATAAAATTACTGGAGAAGATATACCACTAGATATAGTATATGAAGATGATTATATACTTGTAATTAATAAACAAGCTGGATTAGTATGTCATCCTGCTCCAGGACACAAATCTGGCACTTTGGTAAATGCTTTAGTTAATAAGTTCAAATTGTCAAACATAAATGGCAATAATAGACCTGGAATAGTTCATAGATTAGATAAGGATACTTCTGGATTAATGATAGTAGCCAAAAGCAATGAAGCTCACATGGCTTTTTCTAATCTGTTTGCTAATTGTAAAGGATCGATAATAAAACGAAAGTATATAGCAATAGTATTTGGTACACCAAAAAATAAACAAGGAGAAATAAGAACATATATTACTAGACATCCTAAAAACAGACAAATGTTTACTACTAGTGAAACTACTGGCAAATTAGCTATAACTCTATATAATGTACAAAAAAGTTTTTATTTCTCAAGTACTAAATCAATATCTGTAGTGGAATGCGAATTATTAACTGGTAGAACTCATCAAATTAGAGTACACATGAAGCATATTGCATGTCCACTAGTAGGTGATCAAACATATTGCAAGTCCAAAATTGAAATAATATATCCAGAGTGTATTAGACGCTTTCCAAGGCAAGCATTACACTCAAGTGAATTATCATTTGTACATCCTTTTACTAATGAGCAATTAGAATTTTATGCACAATTACCAGAAGATATTAATGAGATATTAAACATTATAAAATAATTTGATATTACAAATCCAATGTTACATAATAACGTTTTCATTTTGTTAATCATACTGTCTCCATTATTGTTATGCATTGTTAATGGATTTTCTACCAATTTGAGGTGTTCTATCACTCAATGATATGAGAATTTTCTTCTATTTGTGTCGTATTACTTGTATTATTATTGTCAAGAACAGTGTTTAGAAAAGTTACAGCTTTATACATTATACTATATCCACAAAAGAGGTAGGATATGTAAAAAAATCCATAATAATTTTGCATATTATAGTTATTGATAATGCAAACAAATTGTAATAAAATGATTTCGAAAAGGATTTTTGTAATTAAAAAATTATGAAAAGTATAATAAAAGATTTATTATTGCCAGTAATAGTATTGGCAGTAACTGATAATATTTACAGTGTGGAAAATACAAATATTAAAGAACATCTCACAGAAATAAATACAAGTCATTTAAACACACAAGAAATAAATGTCAATCCATTTAATTTTAATAAGGATGAACTCAATGAATTACATACAACAATTATACCGGGCCTACAACAATATTTTTTATCGCATCCTTATGAAATAAATACATACGATACCTTTAAAGTATTCCTAGATAGTGTTATACAAACAATTAATAACAATGGTGTAGCAAATGATATTAATAATATTATAAAAAGCAGTTCTACAATTGAGAAATTAAGAAGTGAAATTTTTAATGTTGCAAATAATATTAAGAATGATGATTTTACAAATTTAATAAACAATGCTATTCAGTGGAACATATCATTGGGGTTTTCTAGTGATTTTGCTAATAAACTTAAACAGTTTTGTTTTTTAGTCAGTAATATTTTTTATATAAATAAAAGAATTGATTTAAAAATGGATGAATCATTAAGTAATATATATATTTCTTTATATAATAATGTATATTATTTACTTTTATTTTCTTTAGTTAATGAACCTAAGAACGAAAAATTTAATAAAATTGTTAAAAATTATGAGCGTAGTGTAAAGGACCTAAATGACTTTAAAGAATTTGTAACACCATATATTAATGATCATAAAAGTATTTTTGACAAATTAAAAAATCAATTTAAAAAATCAATCATTAATTGACATACTAACAAATTTTATTGGTATGTTCAAGAGCATGAGTTATCAAATAATAAAAGTTATTGATGATAAAAAACAAGAATTAGAAAAATCAAAATACAATATACAAATACATAATTATTATATTAATCAATTAAAAGAAAGTGTGGAACAAATTAATCAATCTTACAATAAATTTACATCCGATATTACAAAATATGGTTTTTATTTGTAAGGTTAATTCGCACTAGGTATGTTTTATTAACTAGTCTTTGATTTGATCCTTATAAATTATATAGGTACTCAACATATAAAATATTAAAATATATAAATAAATTATTAAATAATATTTGATAGAATTATTAAGTGTTTCATATGAATAAGTACAAAATATGCCAACTTGGCATTATATTAAAAATTATTTATATATTGAAAAATATAGATTACCATTATTTGCTCCAGTTATTTTAGGAATTGGAATATTATTTGGAGTTTATTACCCATTAAATTCATTATTATATTTGTATACAATTGTATTTTCTATTGTTGTAATCTCTATAATATTTAAGTTCAATTTTATTTCCAAAATATTAATATTATTTATATTAGGATTTTATTTATCTCAAACTGGAGGAATATTAAAAACTGATTTACTAGTAAATAAACAGTTCATTGATAGAGAATACAAGCGAGTATCATTTTATGCAGATATAGATTACATAGATGAAAATCATCCAATAATGAAAAATATGCAAAGAATTAGTTTTAAAAATATTAAAATAATTAATAAAAATAAAATATTAAATAACATAAAATCAGCGAAAATGACATGTTCATTGAAAGCTACAAAGGATATAATGCCAAATGATAAAGTAAAAGTATTTGCTAATTTTACTCTACTAAAAAACGGTATGGTTCCATTTGCTTTTAATCAAAAACAATATTATACAATAAACAATTGGGATGCAGCTGGTATAGCATTCAAAATACAGAAGATAAACTCAAGTAATAATATTAATATATTTCCATATTTAAGAAGAACACTAACCAGCAACATTATAAATAAATTAGGTCCAATTAATGGTGGTATAGCTAGTGCACTAATTACTGGTGATAAATCATCCATACCATCTAATATTAGAAACATATTTGTTAAATCAGGAACTGCTCATATATTAGCAGTCTCTGGATTACATATGACACTAGTATCTTCAATATTATATATGTTCTTCTTTAAATTAATGTTATATTTAGAATGTTTTTTATTATTCATTAATCCAAGAAAAATAGCAGCAAGTATTACTATAGTATTAACATTTTGTTACTTAGCAATATCTGGTTTTTCACCTTCCGCAAATAGAGCATTCATAATGACTACAATATGCTTAATTAGTATATCGTTAGGACGTGGATTATTATCAATGAGAAATATATCATTTGCAGCATTTCTAATACTATTATTTGATCCTGGTTCGTTATTTTCTGTAAGTTTTCAATTATCATTTAGTGCAGTTACTGCATTAATAGCATTTTATGAAAAATATCAATCTAAATTTATTAATTTTATAAATATAAATAGTGTATTTTTAACACAAATATTAATATATGTAGTTGGTTCATTCATTACTACTGTAGTAGCAACAATAGCAACATTACCAATATCAATCTCTACATTCAATCAATTCAGCATATGTGGAGTATTAGGCAATGTAATAGCAATTCCACTAATATCATTTTTCATTATTCCATTTGGATTAATATGTTTAATTGGTGGCTATCATTTTGATTTTATTATAAATACTTTTAATTTCTTAATTAATACATTAGTAAATTGTTTAACATTTGTTTCTAATTTACCTCTTACTAATATTACTATACGTTCTCCCCATGTAAGTACCCTATATTGTATCATTACTGGTGGTATTGTATTATGTCTTTTTGTAACTAAAGTTAGACACATTGGAACATTATTAATGATATATGGAATCATTACTTGGATATTGGGAAAGAATCCGATAGCTGTAATATTACCAGAACACAATATAGTATGTCTTGCACACAATAATAAATTCTATTCTAATTTTAAATACAAGGCTAGAAACTTAGTACATGCAATACAACGAAATTATGGATTTGATAAAACAATCAAAATAAAATACAAATTAGATAATAATGAATATAAAGTAAATACTTTTATATTTGAAAATGGACAAATAAAAACTACCAATAAAGGATTACATCCATATTGTCCTGTACATTATGTTAATGTGAATGCAGTGTAGTTGTAACCTTGCAAAATAACATGTGAAGTATGAAATTTTGTATTAATAATATATTGGTTTTTTTACTGATTATATATCCAAGTGTGTCATTATATTGTTACTAGATATTTCCAATGTTGATATATTGTTATAATTAACAGGCAAACAAAACAGCTTGAGTAATTATTAATAGTTTACGGTAACATATTACAAGAGGAGTTTTTGAGATACTCGTTATGAAAGTAATGAAAAATATATCACGCATTATATTACCAATTATATTATTAACAATGAATTGTTAAAGTATATGCAATATGATATATAAGGATTGGCAAATAGCATATTTGAACCAGGATGTGTAGTAGAAGATGTTACAAAAGACCAGGAATTACATGGTAAAAAGACTTATTTGTATACTACTCCTAAATCATGTGCATTAAATAATCAGTTCACATTACAAAGTAATAATATACCATGTATGTTAGGTGGTAAACCACATAATATTACTTTACAAAAAAATCATATAATTAATAACACAAAAGTTCCAGCATTAACACGAATGGAAGATAATGGTTGTATTTTTTATGGAACATATGTAGAGATTTCTTGATTATTAGATCAGAAAAATACAATTAATCATTTGACTAAAACTACTCAGAAATTATTGGGATAATAAATCTTACAAAAGATGAGTTGGAACACTCACTTCAATCTAATATAGAACATTTTGCTAATGAACATATTAAATACACCGAAGAAGAAATGGAAGATTATGATCATACGAGCACAATCTTTTATGATGATGAAGATATAAATAATATTCTAAACATTAAAATTAGTGATACTGAACAACATATAATAAGACTTGAAATCACAAATATTATAAAAAAGATATACGAATATTATTTTGAAAAATTTAAAGATGACATAAATAAATTTGTTAATAAAGACTATGTTACTATTAGTTATAAGTGAAAATGATTTACCTGCTACAATAGAGAACTTCCTCAGTGATAAGAATTATAATTACGATTGTTTATTTTCAAAGTTATTTTCAGATTCACCTATGCGTTCCATTGACACTTGTTTGATTGACATGATGTATTATAAAATTTTCCTGCATAAATATGATTTGATACATAAGAAAGAGGATAATAATAAATAATATTTATCAAATTATAGTGTATTATAAACAATAAGGAACTGAGTAATAATCCAATAATACAAATTATAATTAATGAAGCATGTATTAATATATTACTATGCAATATTCCATATCATATTTTTGTGCAGATATTAAAACAATATGTATTCTAACTCTTACTATCATGTAATATTTTTATTTAATTTATTTTATTTATATCCCATCGTGGTCTTGTAATATGTGTTATTGGACTTATATAATGCCCATATTTTTTAACACGCTCTATTGCTGCCCATGCTATCATTGCAGCATTGTCAGAACATAAGTTAATTGGTGGAGCAAAAAACTTTAATTTATTATCATAAGCTAATTGTTCTATTTTTAATCGTAGTAATTTATTAGCTGCTACACCACCAGCTAATACTATACTATTTATATCGGGAGCAGTACACAGTTTTATTGCTTTATTAGTTTTATTTATTATTGCATTTACAACTGCTAATTGAAATGACGCTGCTATGTCAGCTTTGTCTTCTTTAGATGATTTCTCTATTAATAATCTAGCTGCAGTTTTTAATCCTGAAAATGATACATTACAATCATGCTTTCTTAACAGAGGTATTGGGAACTTAAACCTGGTAGCATCTCCACTCATTGATAATTTTTCAATTGCTGGACCACCTGGATATTCCATTCCTAACATTTTTGCTACCTTATCCAAGCATTCTCCAGCTGAGTCATCTATTGTTTGACCTAGTATATTATATTTATCAATATCTAGTATTTCTGCAAAAATAAAATGTCCTCCAGAAGCTAATACTAATAAAAATGGAAAATTTATTGTATGACATAATCTAGAGGTTAGTAAATGACCTTCCAAGTGATTTATTGCAATAAATGGTTTATTTGCCATTATTGATATTATTTTGGCAGTTACTGTACCTACTAATAAACCACCTATTAATCCTGGTCCTGAAGTAGCTGCTATTGCATCTATTTCATTAATACTAGTATTTGCTTTTAATAGTGCTTGTTCAATACATGATTCAATTGAGGACATGTGATTTCTAGCTGCATATTCTGGTACCACTCCACCATATTCTTTATGTATTTCTATTTGAGAACTAGTTATATTCGATAATATTCGTTTCTCTATTATATCAGAATCACATACAACCGATGCTGATGTATCATCACAACTTGATTCTATACCTAATATTTTCATATTATTACTTTCCAATTAATTATATTTATTTATAGATTGTTACAACTGTATTATATTTTTATTGTGTGCTTTTAATCCATTTATTACCTGATTTTATCCACACTGTGCAATTTCTATATTTGTTTCTTATTAAATCTAAATTATCATGTTCATTATATGAAATAAATATTATCTTTTCAAAATTGTAATGTATGTTATCATTACACACAAATCCTAAACTTATCAAGTAAGAGGGAGTATTTACAAGAACTATATCATCGGAAATCCAGGTATTACAATGTATAGCATCACTAGTATTTATAGAATACTTACTGCCATGTGGAATAAATGATAATTTAGAATATGTCCATAGTTTACTATCAAATAGTTCTACTTCTTCTGGACTATTACATAATAGTAAGCATTTTTTATTTATTTTATAAGATTTTTCTATAATTTTACATACTGTGTTCTGATAATCATCTTGAACTCTATATATTACTACTTCGGGTTCTGAGATATTATTTTTTACTTCATTTACATGATATTTTAAATTATCTTCTTTTATATTTATTGTTTTACTATTATTCTCTATATTGTCCAATACATCTATTTTGTTGCTACTGCTCTCGTACATTGTCTCGTAATATGTTTAGATATTTTATCTAGTATAGCATTAATTAATTTTACTTCCCTATCACTAGTGAAATCTTTTGATATTTCAACATATTCATTAATCACTATTGGCAGGTCTGTTTTTTCATACATCATTTCTAAAATAGCTACTTTTATAATGCTATTTAACATTTCTGAGTTTATAATCATTTTACTATTTGAAATACATTCATTGTAAATACTATTGAAATCTATTTCTTTATGAAAATGAGAAGTTAATTTCTTAAAGAATCTAGAATGCATATTATTGTATATAGATTCATCACTTCTACGTGATTTGTCGTTATCCATATAATCTTTGAAAGATAGTAATGCAGAATCAGTATTAATATTAAGTATATCTTTTTCATACATTAATTGTATAGCAGCTAACCTTGATATATTCTTAGCAACTTTAAAATCCATTATAAAAACACTAGATATAAATTAATGAGCACAGTATATATTATATATCAATTTTCTATGGATTTCTACTATTGGGATATATTAAAATATTTTTTCTTCTTGTTTTATAAATTTCTGTATATGCATGTGCAATTTAACTTATAGGATTTTTCCTCATTGTAGCTCCCCAATGAAATTGTTATACTAATTATATGAAAAAATAATAATAAATGTTATGTTGAATAAAGAATTAGAAATTAGTAAACATGAAGAATTAACAAATAAATCCGATGATTCTACATGTAATAATTCTAATGTAATTGGATGTAATCAAGATTTAGCCAATAATTCTAATATTGCAATGAAACATTCTTATACTTTTGAAGAAGCATTCGAGATATTTTCGTTACCATTCTTTAAACTACTCCGTACAGCACACGAAGTACATATAAAATATTGGGATGAACAAGCTGTTCAAATAAGTGATATTTTAAGTGTTAAAACTGGAGGATGCTCTGAAGATTGCGCTTATTGTGCTCAATCAGTGAGAAATGGTAATAAGATGCCAAGACAACCAATGGTAGATATTGATACAGTCATTAAGAAAGCAAAAGAAGCTAAAGAACGCGGAGCAAGTAGATTCTGTATGAGTACTGCTGGAAGATGTTTATCTAATCCAATTGAATTTGATAAAATATGTAAAATGGTAAAAGCAGTACATGATTTAGGAATGGAAACATGTGTTACTATAGGATTTCTTACTAATGAACAAGCAAAGAAACTAAAGGAATCTGGATTGGATTATTACAATCATAATGTTGATACTTCTCCTGAGTTTTACGGTAATATAGTTACTACTCGAACAATACAAGACAGAATTAATACAATAGAAATAGTTCAAAATGCAGGTATTAATGTGTGTTCTGGAGGAATAGTTGGAATGGGGGAAACCAATAAAGATAGGGTAAAAATGTTAGTATTATTATCTAATTTGAAAACTCCCCCACGTTGTGTTCCATTAAATAAATTAGTAAAAATTCCTGGAACTAGAGTTGATGATTCGCATCCAATAGATGATTTTGATTTTATTAGATTAATAGCTTTGGCTCGTATACTAATGCCTAAATCATATGTAAAAATAGCAGCTGGAAGAAACACATTATCTGAATCTACTCAAGCTCTATGTATGTTTGCAGGAGCAAATGCATTATTTTCTGGAGAAAAATTATTAACAGTAGAAAATATAAAAGATGGTAAAGACATTAATTTATTTAATAAACTAAATATAGTTTTAGAAAAAAAATCAGAATAAATATATATAGAGTGTAATTATTGTATAAATCTAACAGAGGATATATTGTAATCAAATATATGTGTTAAAAATTATGTTAAAATATAATCGTGTGTACATATCATATAAAATAAATGACTTATTCTAAATTTAATTTTGAAATAATAAAACAAAGTAAATCATATAATGCTAGATTGGGAATAATTCATACTCCTCATGGAGCAGTTAAAACACCAGCAATAATATTTTGTGGAACTAAAGCAAATGTAAAAGGAGTTACAATCGACCACTTAAAACAAGAAAAGACACAAATTATATTATCAAATACTTATCATTTATTATTACAACCTGGTCCAGAAATAATACAAAAAGCTGGCGGATTACACAAATTTACTGGTTGGGATGGTCCTATGTTTACTGATTCAGGAGGATATCAGGTTTTTAGCTTAGGATATGGTGGTGTTGCAGCCGAAATTAAGGGAGTAAAACTATCTCATGGAAAGAAAAGTTTATTAAGAATAACTGAAGAAGGAGCATTATTTAGGTCATATATTGATGGTAAAAAAGTATTACTTACTCCTGAATTATCAATACAAACACAGATTGCACTTGGTGCAGATATAATAGTATGTCTTGATGAGTATACTCCATACAATACTGATAAAATGCTAGTATCAAATTCAATGGTAAGAAATAAAAGGTGGGCTCTACGATGTAGAAATGAATTAGAAAGAAGCGGTAATAACACGCAAGGACTAATAAATGTAGTACAAGGCGGAGTATATGAAGATTTAAGATTAGAAAGTGCATCATTTGCAAATGAAAATGATTTCGACGGATTGGCAATAGGAGGAAGTCTTGGAAAAACTGTCGATGAAATGTATTCGATTGTAAAAATGACCAAAGGAATGCTAAATAATAATAAATACGTTCATTTACTAGGTATTGGTGGTATTAAAGATATATTTACTTGCTTTAAATATGGTATAGATACATTTGATTGCGTTAGTCCAACTAGAATAGCTAGACATGGTATTGCGTTAGTAAAAGTGAAAGAAAATAAAATAAAAAATAATAATCAAATTAATATAACTTCTGCGCCATTTACTGAAGATTTTAATCCGATTAGTGAAGAGTGTGATTGTTATACTTGTAAAAATTTTACTAAGGCATATATACATCACCTGTTCAAAGCAAAAGAGACACTTGGTGGACAATTACTATCATTTCATAATATACGATTCTTGAATCATATGATGGAGAATATAAGAAATGCTATTGAAAATGATAATATAGATGAAGTGGAAAAAGATTACTGCAATTAGTATATAAGTATTACAATATACTAATATTGTTAGTTACAGTGATGTAAAAGTAAAAAGTAATATTTATAAAGTAGCATGGTGTTATTCTTATTAGAATTATTATACTAATATGAATACAATGCTACTAATTAATATTAATTGCCTTTGCCATTAAAATTCAACATTAGTTGATCATTAATTCTACCATACAATCCTTCCAATACCTCATGAGTTATTTTACGGAATTCACTAATGTTTGTAATATCTGGAAGTTCTTCATGTATTTTTGTTATGATTCGTGTTAGTAAATGTTTCCCATGTCTATTTAGTGTTTTTCTAAACTCTTCTCTTGATAAAACTTGTCTACACCACAATTCATTGGAATATTTTATTTCTTCAACATTACCACTATATGGTTGTACCATATTAGCAGGCCAATAATTACAGTTAAATATGCAACCTATAACATCATTTTTATTAATTTTATCATAATTATTTAAAATATCTTCTAAGTAGTATTGCAGTATTTGTTTAGTATCATCGGTATATTGTATATTCCGTTTATTCAAAACTGTTTTAAGACCACCATCATGTAAATACTTATGACAAATATCAATTACCATATGAACTATAACGGAAAACTTATCGTTGTTTGGTATTCTACCATTATAGTAGAAAACGTTATATTGTTCACAGTCCTTTACTAATTGGTAGTAATACTTTTTACTAATTGTTTCTATAATTTTCTCGATTTGTTTTTGTGTAAGGTCATAATTGTTTATTTTATTTATTTCATTTACAGGTGCTGCTTCTTTATTATAATCACCTGAGTTCTGAGATAGTAGCTTTATTATATTTTCTCTATCAAGTTTTTTCAAAATATCTTGTAATGTATTTATATCAATTTTATTATTACTAATTTCATTTACTTGAGTAACAACATCTTGTAGAGTAAAATTCTTCTTTTGTGCATATTCAATAATATTCATTACCTCAAATACAGGTACAATATTATTATATGCATTTAATACTGTCTTTTCTGGTACTTTAAATATTTTTGCTGCCTTTTTTACTGTACTTTTTTCATCAGAAACAAGATAATCTACAATCTTGTTATTAATATTGTAACCATTATTAATGAATTTTGATTTTTGATCATCACTATCATAATCATCCATAGCTTCTACTGGATTGTATCCAGAAACTACTGTTGCACAAACTAAACTTAGTGATAAAAATTTAAACTTATTCATTTTAATAAGCTCTTCAAAATAAACTTCTTATTATTATACTACCGTATTATTATTAAATAATAGTTAACTCAAAAAAAAAAAAAAAAAAATAAAAACAAGTCAAGTATAGTAGAATATTAAGTAGGATTTCGTATGTGGTTATACTATTACAAACTTTGATGTAGTTTTAGATTTACTTAGGACTAATAAAATTGCAAATTGTATGAATAATATAAGGTATTAGAAAAATATATTATTTAATTTGTTGATAATGAAATTTAGAAACAATTACAAATATAATACTTCATTAATTGGAAGAAAATCTAAGATGTAGTAGAAACCACATCATATACTATTAATTAAACAAAATTTTTAATTTATTAACATGTTATAATGCACATTTATCTCAATTACATAGTGCATTAAGTTTATTAACATTTTATAATTCCATTCTATTAAATCAATAGTGCCTTCAACTCTTTAATACTAATATTTAAACATTTTGCAATAAATGCATCATCTAATCCCTGATTTCTCATATTTTGATCTAATTCTTTTTTAGCTTTATTTTCACCTTCTATTAATCCTTCTTCTTTACCTTCTTTCTTACCTTGTTCTATTC
>JAFVEL010000057.1 GCA_017475965.1 Alphaproteobacteria bacterium
AATTATTATCAATATTATTATTGTCAAGAACTGTGTTTAATATTGTTACATCCTTTATAAAAGGATTACCATTATCAATAAAGAAATTAAACTCTTCTTATTATCATCTTGATCCACACAAAATCTACATTGTTAAATATATTATCATTTGATTTTGTGAGTGATATACTATGTAAAATTAAATTAAATTTATATCACAAATAAAATGTATTTAAAAACAAAATCCATTGTTGGTGTTAACTTATATAATTTACTTTCTTCTGCCATTTTACCTTCATATTATCTTATATACTTTATATATTCTATTATACTATGTCTAGACAAGAGTGGAGAAAAATAAAAAATCTCATAGAAACGTTTATATATTATTATGTCATTTTTATTATATTTAACTTTAGCAATATTTGTGTTTAATAAAAATCAAATATAATTATGTATAGTATTTCTATTCAAAAATTGTTGTAAAATATAATTGATATTAAAGTTTATTTAATAAAATTACTATAGTATATAATATGAGAATTATATTTAGATTTTAAACATGAAGAACGAATGTATAGAATTCGCTATGTTATCAGAAAAGGTATATCGTACTTTTCTGGAACTAATAAAGCACGAATTAGACAGTGCTGGAGTAATTGATATTAATCCAATACAGGCTGCAGTATTATTAAATATAGATGATAATACAATAACTATGAGTGAAGTAATATCGAGAGGATATTACATGGGTTCCAATGCTTCCTACAATTTAAAGAAGATGATAAATAATGGATATATAGACCAAGTACAATCTAATTATGATAAGAGAACTTCATTTGTAAAACTAACAAATAAAGGCAAAACATTATTGGAAAATTTGAAAGACAAAATATCAAGACATGCTAGTTCACTAGATGGAAAGATAAAAGATAAAATGACTCTCAGTAAATTAAATGGTTTCTTGAGGAATGTTGATAATCATTGGAAAAATATAATAATTATGGGTCATAGGATATAATAGTCCCAAATCAAAGTGTCGCCTTAACATATACAATCAGTATTGTGCTACAATGCGACACTTTATGTTTTTAATAATGGAAAACAATATTATGTATAAGCAGTGTTGTAATATGGTATGAAATTTATAATATGCAATATTATTATCATACATAAAATCTCAAAAATGTAATAACAACTGTTTAATACATTTCTTGACATATAAATTGCCAATCTATGGGCTTATATTTTTGTACTAAAAATACCAAAAAGTGTTTACAATAAAATTATGGATAATCATATTTGTAAATTAATATGGAAATAGATATTGAATTAAGTGAAAGTATGGAGAAGTGGGCTGATTCTGTAGAATTTCAGGAATCATATAATCTACTATTAAGTGATGTAATTATTATTGTATCTTATAGTAATGATTTATCATTCATAGAAAGTGTATTACAAGATATAAGTGTTAATAAAAGTATTACTGAATATGTAAAAGATCTTGAATATGGACAATCTAAACACTTTAATTTTGTATTAAATAATAAACTGAAAGAAATAATAATAGTTAGTGCAGGTAATAAAAATGCTATAACGAAATCTGATGTAGAAAAACTAGGTGGATATATCTATCCTCAAATAGAAACAAACAATGCTAAAGTAGCAATAGTTAATAATATAGAAACAATAGATTTAGAAGATGCGGCTGCCAGTATTACTTCTGGTATAATATTGAAATCTTGGACATTTGATAAATATTTTACAAAAAAGAATACTTGCAAAGTACAATCTATAACGTGCGTTACTAATTACGTAAAACCAAATGAATATAGATATAAAACACTTTTGAGTATAGATGATTGTGTTTTAAATGTTAGGTCAATGGTTACTGAACCAGCTAATGTTATGAATTCCGAAAAAATAAAAGACATAGCTAAGGACTTGAAGGAAATTGGAGTCGAAGTAAGAATAATTGACCAAAAAGAAATGGCAAAAATGGGAATGAATGCACTATTGGGAGTTAATAAAGGTAGTGATAATCCTCCATATACAATTGTCATGGAATACATAAATGGAGAAGACGATGGCAATATTATAGCTCTTGTAGGTAAGGGAGTGACATTCGATGCTGGAGGTATTTGTCTAAAACCTGCTAATAGAATGTCAGAAATGAAAGGTGATATGACAGGAGCAGCAGTAGTACTGAATACAATTAAATCATTAGCATTACAAAAATCCAAAGTTAATGTAATTGGAGCTATAGGACTAGTGGAAAATGTCATATCTAGTAGTGCCCAAAGACCTGGAGATGTAGTACAAGCAATGTCTGGCACTACTATAGAAGTAGACAATACAGATGCGGAAGGTAGATTAGTATTAGCAGATGTATTATGGCATGTACAAGAAAGGTATGGACCAAAAGTAGTAATAGACTTTGCTACACTAACAGGAGCCATACAAGTTGCTTTAGGGCATGAGTTTGCAGGATATATGTCTAATTCTGATGAATTATCTCAACATTTAGAGAAAGCCAGTAGAAATGTTGGAGAAAAACTATGGCGATTGCCTCTCCATAATTCATATGAACCTGATATAAAATCGGAAATAGCAGATATAAAAAATGTAGGGTGTGGAAGAGGAGCTGGTAGTATTACAGCTGCCATGTTCTTGCAACATTTTATAAAGAAAGCAACAAAATGGGCACATATAGACATAGCTGCTACTGAATGGGATAGTAAAGATAGAGCATTATCTCAAAAAGGTGCAACTGGTTTTGGTGTTAGATTAATGAATGAATTTATCAAAAATTTTTTCAGTAGATAATTATAAAAATTTGTAGTTAATAGTTAACTGTTATTATATAGCATGTTACTATTTCCTACGTAATAGTACATAGTTGCCTTAATGTGTTATAATGTCAAAGTTATATGTAGTTACATACATAAAATAAGTTAGACAGATGTACATATCAGTAAAAAAAGAGCTTTTGGTTCAAACATTAGCTCATGCAAATAGAATTATAGAGAAGAGAGCTGCTAGTCCAGTTTTAGGATGTATATTATTTGATGCCAATAGTGATGGTATTAAAATCACTGCCACTAATATGGATATGAATATTATAGACATAATAGAATTTCATCCAGTTGATTGTATAGTTAGTGAACCTGGTACATATTGTTTACCTGTATCTTTGTTATATGATATTTCGAAGAAATTTATTAGTAATAGTAATGTAATAATTTCCAGTAAAAATAAAGATGAAGATAATCCAACTAAGGAAATACATATAACCAATAACAAAACTAATTTTTCTATACATTACATAGAAAGTAGTGCTTTTCCTCCACTTAATTTAGTTGATAATAGCTATAGTGATATTACATTTTCAATGAAATCTGAGGATTTAAAAAATGCTATTGATATGTCTAAAGTATCCATGTCTCAAGATATAATCAGAGCACAATTGAATGGAATATATATACATTATAATGAAGCAGATGATACCTTACGATTTGTATCTACTGACCTATTTAGAATCTCCTGTGCTAGTATAAAGGCTCCTGAGAATTCAAACAATATGAAACCAATAATAATTTCCAAGAAAACTGTAGTTGAATTATTACATATGTTATCTGATATTGATAAAGATGATATTGTTAATATTAAACTTAGTTCAATTGGAGAACAAGTAAAGCAAATAACATTAGAAATAAATATTAATGATAATATAAAATCGTTTTATAGTTCTAGAATAGTTTATGGTAGTTTTCCAGAATACAAAACAGCATTAGAAATTAATAATAATAAAGTACTAGTTGTGAATATCAAAGAATTCATTAGTGCTATTGATAGAGTAGACACAATAGTATCCGATGTATCAAATATTGGTTCATCTAGAACCATACAATTAAGTATTAGTAATGATAAATTAACTATAAGTGGAGCAAATAAAGAACTAGGAAAAGCAAATGAAGAATTAGAATGTAAATATATAACATCGAAGAATACAATGGAAAACAATAATATAGAAAACAATCCGATATTAGAAGTTAATAATGATGATATATATGATGCTGATTTAGATAATATATTGGGATTAGATTCAAATGATAATAAAGATTCACAGATATTTGAGCCGGAAGTTCCTAATAGTATAGACAATGAGTTTAATGTATGTTTTAATAGTAAATACTTATTAGAATTAGTAAAACCAATTTTAGATTTGAAAATGAATACTAAAGAAGTATATTTATATTTTGATTCCAACGTGTCTCCGACATTAATCAAGCCAACTCTTGATGGTGTAGATAATAAAGCAAATAATAGCAATTTATCACTAGTATCAGTAATAATGCCTGTGGAAATTATACATAAATAAGTTTTATGTGAAATACTAACTTGTTCTTTTGAGATTAATAAAAATTACAAGTTAAAATTATACATAAATAGTTTTTATATAACTACTGAATTAAACTAAGTCTTGTTACAATAATTACAAATGAAACTGATATATTAACTACCTAAATACAGTGTGTGCGCTGCTTATAGGTACTAACTTATTGTTATAAATATTCTTGTTGCAATTATGCTATAATAGTATGTTAGAATGATTATTATGGATATGCGTGATTGTCATACCACATATTCATGTGGGAAGTAGATATTATTTTATACTTTCCCCTCCCCAGTGTCATAATACATATAGTGTTTTATTATCAATGAGTTATGTATTTGTAATATTAATTACACTATTATTTTATTTCTAATATTGCAATTGAAACTACATATTCCTTCTCATCACTGGTAGATACATGTATTGAGTATTTTTCATTTGGAATAGTGCCATATAAATTGCAAAATACTCTTGCTATTGGTTTTCCAAGCACATCATGAGATATTTCAGTAGTATGCCAAGTCATTCCAGATTTATTACTAATAGCTTTTATTATAGATTCTTTCATTGAAAATAATTTAGCAAATGAATATTCAATATCATCTTTAGAATAACAAAGTTGTATTTCATTATGTGTAAAATATTTATTTTCAAAATGTTTACCAAATTTGTT
Organism: Alphaproteobacteria bacterium; assembly: GCA_017475965.1. GTDB lineage: Bacteria > Pseudomonadota > Alphaproteobacteria > RUG11792 > RUG11792 > RUG11792. The sequence continues at coordinate 5,049 of JAFVEL010000057.1, forward strand.
TAGTAAATACCGTATTCTTCTAATGTCTAATATATCTATACCAATTCCTATAATCATTATAAACGTTTATTTAATATACATACTGTAACATATTACCATATACTAATATTGCATTATTTTATTTTTATTACAAATTGGTTTAGAGTATTATAACTATTCGACACATAATATTATGATTGCAAATTACACACGATGAAAAATGGCACTGATTATTAATATCAGTACCATGAAAACTATTACCTTGCAACGAATGGTAATAGAGCTAATATTCTAGCTCTTTTTATAGCTTGAGCTAATGCTCTTTGCCTTTTGACTGGCATATTACTAACTCTACTTGGAATTATTTTGCCACTACTTGAGATATACTTTGATAAGAACTTAACATCCTTATAATCTATTACTTGCTCTTGATTCTTTTTTTTATTAGTTTCTTGTGCCATAATTATTCTCCTTTCTCTCTTGATGATTCATTAGGTTTGCGTAATAATGCAGATGGACTATTATCTAATTTATCTACTCGTATTATTAGATATCTAATTATGTCTTCATGTAATCTAAATTTTCTTTCCAACTCACTAATATTATTATTGGCATTAGCAATATTTAATAATACATAATATCCTTTATTGTTTTTCTTGATTGGATATGCTAACTGTCTTAAACCACAAAATTCTGTTTTGGTTATTTCTCCACCTAAACTTTTTATTAACTCAACTATCTCTTGAGTAACTGCTTCCACATGTGGTGTTGAAGCTCCTTGCCGTACTATAAATACTGCTTCATAAAAATTCATAATCAATTCTCCTTATGGATGATCACAATACAAAAATGGTGACCAGTTTAGTATAATAAATATACCAAACAAGGCATCCAATATTATAATATCAAAATGTTATTGGTTATACAACAATGTAAAACTACTTGTGGGATTTTTTACGTTTCTCACCATTTTAGTATTATTATAGTATAATAGAATATATAAAATATAGAATGTAATATAGATGTAAAATGACAGAAGAAAGTAAATTATATAAGTTAACACCAACAATGGATTTTGTATGTATATTTGTTATATAAAATAACAAAACAAATACATCTTATTTGTGATATAAATTTTAAATTAATTTTACATGGAATATCACGCACAAAATGAAATTATAATACATTTCAATTTGTAGATTTTGTGTGGATCAAGATGATAGTAAAAAGAGTTTAATATCTTTATGGATAATGGTAATCCAATCACATAAATGATGTAACAATATTAAACACAGTTCTTGACAATAATAATATTGATAGTAATTCAAGTAATACGACACAAAAGGAAGATCCAAATAGTAAAGCTAGTAG
>JAFVEL010000058.1 GCA_017475965.1 Alphaproteobacteria bacterium
TAATTAACTTTACACAATGATTTTAATATAAAACAAAGGAACATTCAATATATTATTTTAAATTTAACCTATATATAATAAAAATAATTATAAAAAATTTATAAACTTTGTATTTTATGCTAATTAGAAATATAATATTATCAACATAAAAACAATCAAAGTTACAGTATCACATCTTTAGTTTATAGATAAATGTTATAATGAAAATTAAGTGTTTATATAGTTTGTAGTTATGTCAAATTTAAATTTATTTATGCCGGAAAAACATAAAACTTCTAGTTCTAAGAACGACAAAGTAGCTACTAAAATTAGAGAATGTTTTTCAATGGCACTAGCAAGAAGGGATTTTCCAATATTGCCGGGACATGAAGATGAATCAATATTAAAAACATATGTAACAATAACATATGTAAAATTATCTCAAGACTTACGTAATGCAACTGTATTATATGTAACTTTAAACGACGAATACTTAGAAGAAACAGCTACATTCTTTGAATTACAAAAACATTACTTTAAAAACTTAATTGCAAAAAAATTAAAAATAAAATATATACCAGATATTATATTTAAATTAGATAAATCTATTGAGTATTCACAAAAAATAGATAAAGTATTGAAAGAAATAGAATAAGAATAACAAAATGTGAATAAAATATTACCACGAAAAAGATAATAAATAATGTATATTCTCAACTATGGACCTCATCATCCTTCTACTCACGGTGTATTGAGGTTACTACTCACGATGGAAGGAGAATACGTAATAAAATGTGAGCCAATAATAGGATATTTGCATAGAGGAGTTGAAAAATTAGTAGAATCAAAAAGTTTTACTGCAATAATACCATATATAGATAGATTAGATTACTTAGCACCAGTTATTTCAGAACACGCATATGTTATTGCAATTGAAAAATTATTAAAGGTAGAAATACCAATAAGAGCATTAATAATACGAACTATATTTGATGAATTAACAAGAATTTCATGTCATATTATGGGAATAGGATGTGCAACATATGACATGGGATTAATGAATATATTCTTATATGGTATGGAAGAACGTGAAAAAATAATGGATATATTCTATGCAACAACTGGAAATAGAATGCATTTGGCATATTACATACCTGGAGGAGTAACGAATGATATTAATGATAATATTATTAAATTAATAAAAGTATTTATAAATCAATTAAATTTTTACTTAAATACTGTTGAAAAATTAGCATTAAATAATAGAATATTTAAACAAAGAACAGAGAATGTTGGTATTATAAGTAAAGAATTGGCAATTAAATATGGTATATCTGGAGTAAATTTAAGATCTACTGGAATAAACTATGATATAAGAAAAATCAAACCATATGGAATATATAATAAATTGAATTTTGAACCAATAATACTAAATAAAAGTGATTGTTATAACAGAACCTATTTAAGATACTTAGAAATCAAACAAAGTATACAGTTAATAGAACAATGTTTAGATATAATAGAGCCTGGAGAATATTGTTCTTATAATTATTATAATAGGCAAGATGGTAGTAAATTCTTTAACTTCAATTTAAAATTACCAGAGAATACTATTATATATTCATCTGTTGAAAATTCTAGAGGAGAATTTGGAATACATTTAATTACTGGTAGTAATCCATGTACTGCTCCATATAGGATTCACTTTAAATCTCCAAGTTTTGCAATAATACAAATGTTACGAGAATTATTAACAGATACAAAACTAGCCGACATTAGTGCAATATTAGGTTCACTAGATTTTATTATAGGAGATTGTGACAGATAATTATTGATTTGTTCTTCGTTCTATTGTGATATATCTTTCTGATAAGTAATTCATTATATAGTAATCAATTATAAGATATATTATACAAGCAATCCAAGATGGTATAGAATCAAGTAAATTATTGAATATAACTTCACTAGATATTTCTAATATTATTTGAATAATGAAAAATAAGAAAGCTATTTTCCAGGTTATACTATTGAAATTAGTTGTTACTATTATTCTCTTATATGGTTTGTACAATATATAATTTAATAACCATTTATAACAAATAGTATTTAAAATTACGTATAATATTGATAAAATTGTAACTATTGGTATATTAGCTTTATATTTGAGCAATAATAATTCAAATAAACCACATGGAATCATAATCAGAATAAAAAATATAAAATATCTAAAATACAAATCTATGAATAGCTTAAATGGAATCATATTAACTAATAGTAATACATATATATAAATATATACTACAATATACTTTTTAAAAAGTGTTAATTTTATGCATATAGGAAATTATAAATAAAGAATTTTCATGGGATTTTTTACGTTTCTCACCATTTTAGTATTATTATAGTATAATAGAATATATAAAATATAGAATGTAATATAGATGTAAAATGACAGAAGAAATTAAATTATATAAGTTAACACCAACTATGGATTTTGTTTTTAAATACATCTTATTTGTGATATAAATTTTAAATTAATTTTACATAGTATATCACTCACAAAATCAAATAATAATATATTTAACAATGTAGATTTTGTGTAGGTCAAGATGATAGTAA
>JAFVEL010000059.1 GCA_017475965.1 Alphaproteobacteria bacterium
GAGAGAAATATGAGATGGACAAAGCAAGTGAAATAGCAACAGCAAAGAACGAAGGAATAGAACAAGGTAAGAAAGAAGGTAAAGAAGAAGGATTAATTGAAGGAGAGAAAAAAGGTATTGAAAAAGGTATTGAAAAAGGATTAATTGAAGGAGAAAAAAAAGGTAAAAATGAAGCCAAAAAAGAATTAGCTTTGAATATGAGAAATCAAGGATTTCAGGATACAGTTATTGCAAAATGTTTAAATATTAGTATTGAAGATTTGGAAACACTATATACTTAATTAAAAGTACACTATAATATGTTAATAAATTAAAAAATTTATTTGATTAATGTAATGTGTGGTGTGATTTTTACCACATTTTACTTTATTAATAATTCCAGTAGTATATTTTTCTGAAGGTATATACCATACTTAATATTCTTAATCCATAGTGAATTCCATACTATATCATAAAGAAACACGTACAAAAAAATATTGTACATTTTATCTGAGTATATTGTTAATATTAACTATTTTTTAACTATAGTGTGTTAATATTACATTGGAAGAATGTTAAATCACGCTGTTGAAACTATATTAGTCGAATAAAACCTGTGCCAAATTACGTAATAAACCAATACTTGAAACAATAATGAGTGATAAAAAATTGAAAAACATCATTCTGAATTATTCAAGTATTGACTGGATATTACAGAATATTGATAAGTAAACAAACAAAAGATAACCAGCTGATAAGCGATTTAAAATAAAGAACACACATAATAAATATTATAAAGTAAAATTATTGCATGGAATGATAGTACTGATTATGTACTCTCATTAACAGAGAATATATTATATTATTTGTATATTACTACTACTCTAAATTCTCAACATTTTAAACCTATCATCATATAACATTATTAATGCATAATAATTATTCGTTTACACAAAAATAACATTATTTATTTGAGATAAAAACATCAAAATATACAAGTATTATATAAAATATGAATTAACACATGTGGATTTTATTTTACTATTCTTGTAGAATAAAGATATATGAATGTAGTTTTAAAATTATACGTAAATGGCAAATAAATTTAATGAATCTTCCACAAGTAGTAAACCAGTTTCTCCAGTAGTTAGTTTTATGCCTCCCAAACCAGTTGTATTAGTTGGATTAATGGGAAGTGGAAAAACAAGTATTGGAAAACGATTAGCTAAAAGATTTGATTTACCATTTTGTGATTCTGACCAGGAAGTTGAAGATGCGGCTGGTTGCTCTATTGGTGATATAGAGTCTGTATTTGGAGAAGGTGCTTTACAAGAAGGAGAATTGAAAGTTATATCACGATTAATAAATCAAGGTATTCAAGTAATTGCTACTGGTTGTTTATCTTTTACCTATGAAGATACTAGAAGATATATTAAAGAAAATGCCATATCAGTATGGCTTAGGGGAGATTTAGAGACTCTACTGCAGCGAGTAACAGGTAAAAAAGATAGACCACTATTAGAAATAGGTAAAGAAGAAGAAATTCTAACTAAAATGATGGAAGATTACTATCCATTATTAGAAGAATCTGATATTACAGTTACGACACTGGACGAACCTGCAAGTATTACAGTGGATAGAGTTATAATCGCAATAAGTGACTTTATTAAGAAAACATATCCTGATTATCATATATTGAGATCAGTATAATTTTTATGAAAAATAAGATATAATGGCTGTGAATATTAGTTATGTTCCGCCATGCACTAATGTATTAATTTATATTATTATGAGATTTTCAAATGAAGTAAATATGTATTTAAATATATTTTATAAATGTATGTTATGAGATTTTTTATATATACTAATAAAAACATGTACAAAATAGTATTTTAAATATTAATTAATAAGGATATGTAGCGTTATGAAATTCTTAGATGAAGCAAAAATTTATTTGAAAGCTGGTGATGGTGGTAGTGGTTGCCTAAGTTTTAGGCATGAAAAATTTATTGAATTCGGAGGACCAGATGGTGGAGCAGGTGGTAATGGTGGTTCTATATACTTTATAGCCTCTAGGGATAATAATACCTTAATAGATTACAGATATCAACAGCATTTCAAAGCACAACGTGGAGGAAATGGTCAAGGACAAAATAAAACAGGGAAAACAGGTAACGACTTATATCTTAAAGTCCCTGTTGGTACTCAAATACTAGATAATGATAAACAATCAGTAATAGCTGATTTAACAGAAGAAAACCAAGCAGAATTAATAGTAAAAGGTGGTATTGGAGGATTAGGAAACTCATACTTTAAGAGTTCCACTAATAGAGCTCCTAGATATAAACAAAATGGAACTCCAGGAGAAGAAAAATGGATTTGGCTAAAATTAAAACTAATAGCAGATGTTGGATTGCTAGGAATGCCAAATGCTGGTAAATCAACATTTTTATCATCTGTAACTAATGCCAAAGCTAAAATAGATAATTATCCATTTACTACTATTAATCCCCAACTGGGCATAGTGAATATTCATGATACATCATTTGTAATAGCAGATATACCAGGATTAATAGAAGGAGCACATTTAGGAAAAGGGCTAGGAGAGAAATTTTTATCTCACATAGAAAGATGTTCTATTTTATTACATATATTAGATGCTTCTGAACAAATTGATAATATAATAAGTAATTACAAAGTAATTCGAAATGAACTAAAATTGTATAATGAAGATGTTTATAATAAACAAGAGATTATACTATTAAACAAATCAGATATAGTTGATAGTGAACATTTAATTCAAATAAAAAATAAATTAGAAGAAATAACACACAATAAGATATACATGATTTCAGCTTGCAATAAAAACACATGTGTTCCAGTTATAAATTATCTAACTGAAATAATATCAAATAATAAGAACATTTCAGATTGGTAGAGTTATCTATATGAAATCATCTATAGTCTTCTTATCAATATCATCTTTATGTTCCTTTACATTATTATGAATAATTTTAGGTTGTGTTTTCTTTAATACTGTATCTTTATCTATTATTACTTCACTAGCATTTGCATTGTCTGGAACGCTATACATTGTATCTAATAATATATTTTCCAGAATGGAACGCAATCCTCTAGCTCCTGTTTTTCGCTTTATAGTTTGCTTTACTATTTCAAGTAGTGCATCATCTTGCACATTAAGAGTAACTCCATTCATGTCAAATAAACTATCATATTGCTTCAATAAAGCATCTTTTGGTTCCTTTAATACTCTAATTAAATCTTGTTCACTTAAGTCATTTAAAGTGGCAATTACTGGTAATCTACCAACGAATTCTGGTATTAAACCAAACTTCAATAGATCTTCAGTTTCTACTTTCTGAAATAACTCTCCAGATCCCTTTTCCTCTTCCTTTTCTATATCTGCTCCAAATCCTATACTGGTTTGCTTTGATCTAGATGATATTATTTTTTCAAGCCCATAAAATGCTCCTCCACAAATAAATAATATATTCTTGGTATCTACTTGTAAAAATTCTTGTTGAGGATGCTTCCTTCCTCCCTGAGGTGGTACAAAAGCAGTTGTTCCTTCTATTATTTTAAGTAGAGCTTGTTGCACTCCTTCTCCAGATACATCTCTTGTAATAGATGGATTTTCAGATTTTCTAGTAATCTTATCTATTTCATCTATATATACAATTCCTTTCTGAGCTCTGCTAATGTCAAAATCAGCTGCTTGTAATAATTTTAGTATTATATTTTCAACATCTTCTCCAACATATCCAGCTTCAGTTAATGATGTGGCATCAGCTATTGTAAATGGAACATCAATAATCTTAGCCAATGTTCTAGCTAGTAATGTTTTCCCTGACCCAGTTGGTCCAATCAACAATATATTAGATTTAGATATTTCCAAGTCAGGATATTTTTCAGATTTGTAATTCAGTATTTTGTAATGATTATAAACAGCAACTGACAATGCCTTTTTAGCTTGCTCCTGTCCAATAACATATTCATCTAGTTTCTTTTTTATTTGAGATGGAGTAATAGTACCATCTATTTTATACGACGAAGAATTAATTCCTTCTCCTTTACTTAATACGTCTGAACACAAATGAATACATTCATCACAAATAAAAGCTGTAGTTCCAGCTATTAATTTATTTACTTCATTTTGGGATTTACCGCAAAATGAACAATACATCAAGTCTTTCTTTGAATTATCAGTCATAATTTTATCATACCAGATTAATTTGCATATATACACTTACAGTATAAACCCAAATAACTTAATAAATTGCTAAGTTACCAAGTTATTTGTATTAATAAAAAAAATAGTATAATTATAGTTAACGACTATATATTACTTTATCTATTAAATTATACTTAACAGCATCATCAGAAGACATGAAATTATCTCTTTCCATCATTTGTTCAATCTGTTTTATATCTAACCCAGTATTATCTGCATATATCTTATTCAATCTAGATCTTATATTTAGTATTTCTCTAGCATGAATTTCTATGTCAGTAGCTTGTCCCTGAGCACCACCTGAAGGTTGATGAATCATTATTCTGGAATTAGGTAAAGAATATCTTTTTCCTTTTGTTCCAGAAGATAATAACAATGAACCAGCTGAACATGCTTGACCTATACACAGTGTTGAAACGTCACATTTTATGTATCTCATAGTATCCAATATTGACAAAGCAGATGTAACAACACCTCCTGGAGAGTTAATGTACATACTTATATCCTTAGATGAATCCTCTGATTCTAAAAACAACAATTGGGCACATATTAAAGATGCCATTTCATCATAAATTTGCCCAGTTAAAAATATTATACGTTCCTTTAATAAACGAGAATATATATCGTAAGAACGTTCTCCTCTAGTGGTTTGTTCAACAACAACTGGTACTAAAGTAGAAAGTCTTTCTTCATTATTAAATAAATTTTTATTAATCATTGTCCTATTTTGATGCTGTATCATTTACCAGTACTTCTTCTTTATTATTAATGTCTTCATTATTATCATCTTCTTCTAATAATGCAGTTACTAATTCATTTACTTCCTTTTCAGTTTTTAATTCTTCTTTAGTTTTTACTTTACTAATAAGGAAATTTACTACTTTTTGTTCAGTTATTTCTGCTCTCCTGTAATTTAGTGCACCTGGATTATTTCTGTAATATTCAACTATTCTATTACCCAATTCTGGTCTAGAATTAATTTCATTTAATATTACATTATTTAATTCATCATCCGTTGCTTCTATTCCTTCTTGTTTTGCTATTTTACTAAATACATAACCTAATAATACACGTTTATTTACAGTATCACCGTATTCTTCCATTAATTCTTGGTCAGTTTTGGTATCTATTTTTTCTCCTTTTGCTTGAGCTTTTTCTCTTTCATTACGTATTTGGCGTAATATACCTTTCTTTTCTTGTTCCACAACACTCTTTGGCAAATCAAAATTGTATTCCTTTACTAGTGCTTCTATTATTTGACTCTTATGATATAAATACGCTTGACTGTTAATATTATTCTCAATTTGCTTTTTTATTGCTCCATTGAATTCATCTAATGATTTAAATCCAGTGGCAGTAGCATACTGTGCCGGATCAATATTAGGGTCTTGTACTTGTATTTCTTTAATAGTTACTTTATATAATATTTTTTTATTATTAGGAATTGTGAAATCAAAAGAATCATTTACTTTTTTACCAATTAATGATTGTATAAACTGATCATTATTATTGTTCTCTGGTATTAATATAAAACTATCAACATCCTTTGAAGAATCAGCTACTCCCTTGTGAAAATAAGACGCAACATAATGTACTCTATCATTTACTTGTATTCCTCTATCATCTTTTATGTTAGTATATGCTGGATTATTTTCCATTATTTTTTTACGTGTTTCTTCTACTTCTGTATCAGTTATGTTTGGTACTATTTTTGTAATTTCAAAATCATATGGTTTCAAATCAAATGTAGGAACTGCATCCAATGTAACTATTACTGATATGTCATTTCCTTCTTCAAATTGATTATTTTCATTATCAAATACATAACTAGGTCTTAATGCTAATTCTGTAATATTATTTTCTTTTATTATTTGATTACAAGTATTAGATACTAAAAATTCTACTGCACTTCTATTAATTTCATCTTTAAATTTACTACGAACTATTGGTAATGATACTTTACCAGGTCTGAAACCAGGCATTTTTACTGTCTTTGCTTTTTCTCTAGCTGCTGCAATTACTGTTTCTTCAATTAGACTAGCAGGAAATGTAATTTTATATTTACTTTGCAAACCATCAGTTGATATTTTTTCAACAATTTTATCTGTGCTCATATGGCATTTTAATAATAAACATTATATTATAATGATAGCAAAGATTATCTTGACTATCAACATAATCAATATGTTATGAGTTTTGTTTAAATTATGATCAAAAAAGAAACAATCATTATGAAATTATATCTCAAGATTTAGTACTACATTATTATAGTAGCAAGAAATTGATTGATTACTAATATTTGTTATTATTGTCAAGAACTGTATTTAGTATTGTTAAATCATTCATTTATAATAGGATTACCATTAAGGATATTTCCAATGCAATAGGCACTGAAGCATTTAATAAAGATATTACTGTTATCTTAATATGTCAGATTTACTTTGAGAATTATTTTAGTGTAATTTTACTTGAACATAAAATCCATTGTTGGTGTTAACTTATATAATTTAAATTCTTCTATCATTTTACATTCATATTACATTTTATACTTTGTATATTCTATTATACTATATTCATACAAGAGGTGGGAGAGATAAAAAATCCCACACGAAGACCTTTTATACAAAACATATATTACTAAATATCATTAGATACTGGCATATCATCATATACTAAAACAATATCTGATTGTTCATAAAACACCGCTGGTATTTCCAGACCTTGCATTGCTCTTAGTATGAAGGTAATACTTACAATAAATACAATTGATAACCAAATTGCTTTTCCTATCATTATTATTATATTGTGTAAAATCTAAATGATTACTATATAATTTGTCACGTTTCTATCTAGTCTACGTATGCTATACATTTTGTTACTTCATCAAATAAAGTAGTATACTCATTATTATCATATATTTTTATATTTGCCAATAACCTATTAAACCAGTCAAGTAAACCACTATTTTCAGTGTTATTATTATTTATGTTATGTAAACAACATTTTATAAATCTACTTTTATCCAATTCATTTTGTTCAGTGTTAAGGTTATATATTATATTCTTACCGTATACTAATAATGGAATTGAGTAGTTATTGCTATCATGACAACTCCTTGATCTCTTATGATGAATATCTTGTGCTTCATTAATTATATCTTTAATATTGGGTAATATTTGTTGAGAACTATTTGGTCTCACATAATTATGGATTTGATTAGTATATAATTTATCTCCAATACTTATTGGTAAATTACATCTTAAAATAGTTGGAGTATTTTCAGTGGTTTGTACTTCTAAAATTTTAAAATGGTTATTATTTTTGTGGTATTTTTCATTAATATCTTCTATGTTTTTCAAAAAATAACATAATTTATTTTTATTTTCACCAAATATAAATTTATATGGTTCTGATTTTTGATTATCATAAGTAATTATTGATAGTAATGGAATATTTGATATGTGCAACTTTGTATTGTGGAATGATTGATTACAAAATTTATTTAATCGTAATTCCAATCTTGGATTACATTTTTTGTGACAATTAATATTTATTTCTGTTACATTGTTACTGACTGTTATACCACCAAGAAAAATATATAATTTTTTAGCAGCACTGATTGGTATGATGTTTGGAAAACATTTTTTAGGATTTTCATTTACAATATTTGAGTTGTTAATGTTGTGTAAAATATTATCACTTGCAATATAGTATACACATGATTTCCCCATTGTAATATTATTTTTCGAAACAAGTGCAATATTTTTACTGAATGCTTTTATATTATCACATTGATAATAGTATTGGCTGTTACCATTTTGATATAAAATACTATAATGTAATTTGTATTTACGTTTTCCATGTGTATTGTATTCTTTTGGCATTGCTAAATCTAATGTGATAGAAGATGATTGTACAATATTTATCATAAAAATAAAAACAGTACATATGTTACATAAAAATTTCATAAACAATTTACTTAAAACAATTTAGATATAATATATATTATCATAAAAATGACTGAAATTTTATAATGTTTTAATAATTTATTGAAAAATTTTAACAATATTTTATTTTACAAATGTAATAGTAATACAGTAATATAATATTGCACTAACACATGTACTACCAATATACTTCCTCATATGGTTTTATTGTAATATTGTTTTGTACTGTTAAGTCTTTTTGTTTTCTTCTTTGATTGTAAACTACTAGTTTTCTGTTGTATTGTAATGCTTTAGATTTTGTTGTGATATTACTGTATCCAGGTGTGTCTTTTCTATATAATTTACCATTAATTTTAATTGGCAAATTAGATTGCAATATAGTACATCTTTTTGTAATTAAATCGGATATATTTAATCTATATTTACCACATACTACACTATCATCATTATTAATAACTTCAAATTTCTCATCTATTTCGTAATCTTCACTGTCATCTTCCTCTTCTTCTTCATACTCTTCATCTTCTTCACATTCTGATTCCATTACATTGATATCATTTTTATTGTTCATACATATTTTATTTATTGCATTTGATTTATTACTAGCATTAATTATTTTATTACTTGTAGTATTATTATCCACAATTATAGAGAGTAATGAAATATATGATAACCAAATATTTGTGTTTGCAAAATGTACATGTTCTATATTATCAAATTTCATTTGCAATATAGGGCTATATGAATTACCATTTATACACAATTTATTTATATTATCGATTTTTACTCCATTAAGAAATATCTTATTTTGAATAGCCCAATGAACTGGTATTCCCAAATCCTTTAATTCATTTGATGATACAGGAAGTATTTTACCACTAGCAACACTAAAATTATTATTCGTTATTTTCGATAGACTTTGAATAAAATCATTGAAATCAGAACAGGATTTCTTGTTTATCTTAGGTTGTGTTGTATTATTATCATAATACATGTATGTGCAACTATACTTACCAGATTTACTTTCGAAATCTATAGTAAGAGAAGATGGTTTTATTTCTTTATGTGCATTGTATTTTAAAAAATTCCTATCAATAGGCGGTAATTTATTGTTATTTTTCAAATTGCTTATATTACTTGTAATGGGAAAGAGTTTTTCTTGGCTATTTTGATTTTTATTAAAAGATATGTTGTTAATATTCATTTTATTGTTATTACTTTCTTGCTTAATATTAATTGGAACAAATCCTTCTATATTGTTCTTATAGTTATTTGGAGGTGAGTTCATAATATTCACTTTATTATTATTTGTATATAGATATGGATAAGCATAGTAATTATTTTTATTATTTTTCATATTAATAGAAGATGAATTGCTAATATTGGTAAGTAAAATAACAGAAATACCAATCATATAAGAAAATCTTTTCATAATAAAATTTTTAAATATTCAATTTCTTGGATTATATTGTATCATAAATTATGATATAAACATAGTAAAGTTATAAGAAGGATAATTAAATTATATTATTATTAGCATAGATTGTATTACAAAATCAGTTAGACTTCTACTTATAAAAGTCTAACATACAAACAAATTAATGAATTATTTTTTTTCAATACGTGATACACTCTTTGAATTATTAGTTACTACTTCAAGTGTTGAATCTGGAGAAGCAAATATATTGTTATAACTGAATTTGTATTCTTTAATATTAGACGAATTACTTTCTTCATCACTTTCTTCATTACTTTCTTCAGAGTCACTCCACTCTCGCATTGGGGAATTGCTAGCATTTACAGTTAAACGATCAATATTATTTAAATATATATTGTTGCACTTAAAATCATTGGACAAATTAAATATTATTCCCAATGATTCGCCACTGTTATTCTTTATAATACAGTCAAAATCATTACACGTACTGCATATTTTATCAAATACCATTTTTTTACAGTCAGTAAATACAGGAATAAACTCTTCATAAGGAAAATGCATTTCCTCTACTATTTTTTCAGAAATTGATGAAACTTTAATATATGGATCCAAAAATATTGGTAAAAGATTAAGATCATGTGTACTAGTATTCACTCGATTATTATAAACTACTTTATACATATTATCTTTTTCAAATTCTATACGTACTTCTTTTTTCTCATCTACTTTTGCATTATCATCTTCACTATCTCTAGGAAATAGAACATCATTTTCATGTCCATCATGTGACATCAATGTAAATTTAATTCCACCTTTTTCGAAACTATTCGTATAATATTTACTATTTTCTGAGGCAATACAATGACTAGATATTGCTAATAGTGTAATAGGTAATATGTTTAATATTTTATTAAAAAACATAATAAATTTCCTTTCTAAAATATTCTTTTTATTCTTTATAATAACATTGTATGAAATTAATAGATATAAATCAAGATAATATTTAAAATAATGTTAAACTTATGTATGTTACATGTTTTAGAGTGAAAATCAACTATAAACACACTATTAAATAGTACATTGTGTATGTTGTCATAAGAACTAAACAAACTATTATAAAGTTGTTACACTATATTTTATAATTTACTTTTTACATTAATTTATTATACTCAATTTTATATCTTTTATTATGAAACACAATCCAAATTTTTCATTATAACTTATTTGTCCAACAATATCATACAGTTTATTAGTATTATATTGTAAATATTGAATAAAATTAGGATTCAAATTTATATTAAATAACATACATTTAGTGTTATATTTTCCAAAAGTAAATTTAATATATTGATCATTTTTTATATATAAATTATTTAATTTTACTTCAGTAAATCCAAATAAAGGAAAATCAAATTCAGTACCAAATGGTTCCAATACTTTTAATTTATTAATTAAATCAAATAAATCTTCATCATTTGGTAAAATACAATCTATACTCAGTGAACTCTTAATATTACTTGGAACTACCTCATTGAGAAATGATATAAATTTATCGATATTTTCTTTGTAAATAGATAAACCACCTGCTTTGGCATGTCCACCACCTACTACTAATATATTATTCTGTACTGCTTTGTTTATTATTTCTCCTATGTGTAATTCTTTTATTGAACGAGCTGAACCTTTACCAAATCCATTTTCATCAAATGATATTACAAATGTTGGTTTATTAAATTTATCTTTTATTTTACCTGCAATAATTCCTATGACTCCTTCATGCCATAAGTCATTGTATACACATATTGCATTATTATTATGTAAATTATTGTTTTGAATGATATCTATAGCTTCTTCAAAAACTTCTTTTTCAATATTTTTTCTTTTCTCATTTAGTGCAATTAATTCATAAGATAAATTTATAGCATCAGTATAATTATTTGTCATTAATAACTCAACTGTTTTATTTTGTTCACCTAATCTTCCAGCTGCATTTAGTACTGGACAAATGCTAAAAGCTATGTTTTCAGATGATTTGATATCATCAAGTTCTAAAGCATTAATCAATGATGTAATACTTAATGAATATTTCTTTTGTTTTAATAAATATTTAACTAACGCACGATTAATACCAATTAATGGAACTAAATCCCCTATAGTTCCTATTGCAGCTACTTGTATTAAATTCATTAAATCAATTGCAGGATAGTTATATTGCAACATATTTCTATTCAATGCAATTAGAAACATGAATACTACTCCAGCAGCACATAAGTTTTTTATTTTTGCATTATCTACTTCTTTTTGTTCTATTCTATTTGGATCAACAACTGCTACTGCATTTGGTAATTGATCTAATAATTGTGGATGATGATCAAATATTACTACGTCTATCCCCAATTGATTTGCACATTCTACTTCATCTATTGCTCCTATACCAGAGTCAGTTATTATTAATAAATCAGTTTTGACTGATTCTAAAAACTCTTTAGTAATACCATATGCTCCTTTCAATCTATTAGGTAATACGAATTGTGGTTGCAATCCATAGAATTGTAATGCTTTTAGTAATAGAGTAGTAGAAGTCATTCCATCCACATCATAATCACCAAAAATTACTACTTGTTCATTATTTAATATTGCATTACTTATTCTTAATACTGCTTTTTCCATATCTAATATTAAAAGTGGGTCTGGAATAGTATTTTTCAGTTTACAATTTAAGAATTCATTTATTGCTTCAATATTATCAAATCCTCTATTAACTAATACTTGTATTAATATTTTATCTAAATTAATTTGCAAACTTAATTCATTTATTAAAGCATTATTGTTTAAAATATTCCAATCGGTATTCAAAAAACTATTGTGCATTAACTCTACCATAATTTTTTAATATTGTATTATTAGTATATCCAATACAGTTGTAAAACTAATTATTATCATTACTCAGTAATTAGTATACATTATTTCTGATTAGTATATAAAAGTACAAAAATTATTATAAGTAAATATTTGTTATATCTTACATTACATTATTTTATAGTACAGATTTGCAAAAAGCATTATAGTTATCAAAAAAAAATAATAAAAAAATTTTGGTGATTTATGAAATATTGTATAAAATAATACCACTTGCAATGTTGGGTTTAACACATTTTATGTAATAAATCAATATTTTTATTTATTATATATATTTCTTAGCAAATATTAACTATTATTTTACTAATAAATGTTAGATTAATTATGAGAATTATAATTTTGGAGTCAATATGACTAAATTTTTAAGTAAAGTATTCTTAATGGGAATACTATTAGGAAGTGTTA
>JAFVEL010000009.1 GCA_017475965.1 Alphaproteobacteria bacterium
TATCATTTGATTTTGTGAGTGATATACCATGTAAAATTAAATTTATATCACAAATAAGATGTATTTGTTTTGTTATTTTATATAACAAATATACATACAAAATCCATTGTTGGTGTTAACTTATATAATTTACTTTCTTCTGTCATTTTACATCCATATTACTTTCTATACTTTATATATTCTATTATACTATATTCATACAATATATGTCAGAAATGAACGATACTCTGGAAAGTTAACTATTATATTGTTTATGTTACTTTTATATTTCTTGGAAATCAAACAATAAATAATCCTATAAGAAATTTTATAGGCACACTATCAGTATTAACTATAAAAATTACAATACCTGATTTATTTATTGAACTTCTTAGTAACATTATCGAATACTAATGCTAATGCTCCATTTCCTAACACATTACATGTAGTTATTATTGGGTCAAATAATATATATAATGCTGTTACAATACCTAACATTTCCGGAGACATATGTAAATATTCCTGCATTATTGGCAACATTATTAATACTCCACCACCAGGCACTGCTGCAACTGAAAATTTAGCGAGTACAAATCTCAGAGTAAATGCCAAATACATCGCAATGGATGGAAACACGTTTCCAAATGATGTTAAAACAGATAATGCTACCATTGGAATAAATAAACAATCGCCAACCAAGTGTATATTTACTGAAGAGGGAACTATAATACTAGCATTTCCTTTGTTTGATAAATTCTTTTCAGCTGCCGATATTGACAGTGGCAAAGCAGCTGCACTCGACATTGAACCAAATGCAGTCACAATAGCTGGTACTAAGTTTCTCATATAAAATAAAAACTGTGATACATTAAATTTGGATAAAATAAAAAACTGTAATAATAACCATCCGCAAGCACTAACTGAGAATACTAATAGTATCGGTAAATATTTTTGACATATTTCAACTAATATACCGTCATGCTGTAATTTTAATGCTGTTCCAGAGATAAATATTGGCATTAAAGGAAATAATATCTTGAAAAATATATTCGTGAATTTATTGAAATATTTGCAAATATTTACGGATAAATCTTTTTTTAATACTCCTATAATTAATCCTGCTATTAATCCTCCAATTAGTGCTACATTATTGGATAATATACTTGGCATATTTAGTGAAAACAATGGAGTTAAACCATCTGCATTATTACAAGCTGTCATTGATGAACCTAATATACCTGAATTAATAGCTACTCCAGATATTAGATATGACATCATAGTATTAATGAAGTTTGAGGTACAAATTAGTGGCACTATAATAGCTATGTACTTTAGTGCCTTGGCACCAAGAACACTAATAGAACAAAATATTAAACAGAATATAACAAATGGTAATGAGAATATTAATAAATCCTTTATTAGTAAACTACAAGCATAAAATAATGATTTGAAATGCAATGGTAGAAATGGTCCAATTATTATAGTTATTAATAAAGCCCCAAAGAATATCAGTGGTTTAGCATAACTTTTATTGATCCATTTCATTAAGTATTACCTCTTAGAGAATTGGAATCTTCTACGAGACTTGTAATGGCCGTACATTTTTCTTTCTACTACTCTTGGATCTCTAGTTAATAATCCATGTTGTTTCAAAATAGCATGCAATTCTGGTTCATACAGCTCCAATGCCTTACTGATACCATGCCTTATTGCACCGGCTTGTCCTGATAGACCACCACCAACTACTGTACATAAAACATCGTATTGTCCTTCTCTGCTGGCAGCTACAAATGGTTGTCCAATTCTGGCTCTCAGAGCATCCCTAGCAAAATATTGTTCTTGAGGTCTACCATTGACATTTATCTTACCAGAACCTGGTTTTATCCATACTCTAGCTATGGCATTTTTTCTTTTCCCAGTAGCGTAAGACCTACCTTTGGAATCGAGTTGTTGTACTCTTTCCTTTGAAACTGTTGATTGTTCATTACTTTGTTCTACAATCATTTTCTTCTCCTAATCTTATTATTTAATAGACTTATATCTAAATTTTCAGGTTTCTGTGCCACATGAGGGTGCTCAGAACCTTTATATACTCTCAATTTTGATAATATAGACCTGGATAATGGTCCTTTAGACATCATTCTTCTTACTGCATTGTATATCATACGATCTGAGCGTGGTTCTTCCATGAGTTGTTTCATGTTACGTTTCTTTATACCACCTGGATATCCAGTATGCCAATAATAATATTTGTCTGTTAATTTTTTTCCGGTAAGTGCAACTTTGTCAGCATTAATAACAATAACATTATCTCCACAATCTACATGAGGTGAGAAGGTTGGTTTGTCTTTGCCTCTTAAAATATTAGCAATAGTAACAGCCATTCTCCCTAACACTAAACCTTCAGCGTCTATTACAAACCATTTTCGAGTAACTTCTGCAGGTTTTATAAAGGATGTTGTTTTCATTAATTTAAATTTTTAAATGAGACTTAATTCCACTCCAGTATAACAAATTAACTAAGATTCTGTCAATTTACTTAATATATGTTATGAAAATGAAAATATACATCACATAACAGATAATTTTCAAGTAATTGTTATTGTTTTTGTTATATGTTACACTTCCAAATTCTACTTTGAACTACACCCATACATTATATTATAATAATGTCACTAAGATTATATTACTTTATTTATATAGCATTTACTGTATAATATGTGATATATATCATGGAAGAAATAATACTCTTTTATAGTGGAAAAAGTAATACAATTAATATCTATATGATAAACTATTTGTGATTAATTATTAGTTTTACTACTAATATAATATTATTTAATTTTATAGTAGCGTAACAATTTAAAATAAATATAATGTGGCAATATTTACAAATAACAATTTGCTGTGATATTTACATATCAATTTAATAAACAATGGTTAGTTTGAAAAAAAAATAATATTGTGTTAAAATTAAAATAGTATTTTACTTTGCAGTCATTTTCTGTTACATTCTCTACTGCCATCACATAATCCTCCCCCGCATAATAATAATAAGAATATAAACTACATTGATCTGAATATTTTATATAATTTTTTGCTGCTAATAAAGAGTATTTTACTTTAATGGTATTGTCTTGTGTATTGTGTGCTACATTCCTATAAGCATATGCCGCATTAATATAATTGTGTGCTGTATCATACAATATAGCTGCCTTTGAATAGTTGTTATTATATAATAATATATCTGCAAAATAATTTGATAGTTTTTGTACTTTATTATAAGCTTCCTCATAATTATTAATAAAATCATCGAATATTTCACTGGCAGATTTGTCTGTATCTATTGTTAATATTTTATCTGTTATTGGATATATATTTATTTGATTTATTGTTTCTTCATCTTCCTCATCTGCTTCCTGTATCTCGGAAAATATTGCATATTTATTATCATTTGCAATAAAATTACAATACTTTTCATTATTTTCAAATAAATTAGTTTCTGTATTGTAAGAGATAGTTGAATCAATACTTTCACCGTTATTTAATGTAGTGCTATAACTATTTAATACTTTATTTACAAACTCCTGTATGAGTTCTGATGTGTTAATATATTGTGCAATAAAAATATAATTCTCGTTTGATATATCAATTGTCGATTCTATATACTCACTGTCTGATTTGGACAACTCAATAAAATTAGATCTTTTTTTATAAGATATGTTATATAAATCTATTGCTTTTTTTATATCTTCTGAATCTTCACAAATATTAGTAATATAACTATCTTCAAGATTATTAATTGAATAATAATCACTTAATATTTGTTTGATTGCCTCTTGTAATGTTTCTTCTTCTGTGAAATATCGATATATCATTATCTGCCCTATTGAATCTATACTTATATGTAATATTGCTTCATTTACAATTTCATTTATTACGATTTCATTTGGTGTTGTAGTTCTGTTACATCTATTTGTATTATTCTGTACTTGATTTTAAATAATACTATTTACATTTATATCGTTTAATTGTTGTTTGATAGAATCTGAACTTGAACTAGTTTTATGGATACTATATAATTTATGTTATTTGATGCAAATAATGATACGTTTGATAAGAGCATTGCACATGCAATTATTGTTACGTTTTTATTCAACATAAAAATCCTTAAAAATTAATTAACTTTACACAATGATTTTAATATAAAACAAAGGAACATTCAATATATTATTTTAAATTTAACCTATATATAATAAAAATAA
>JAFVEL010000060.1 GCA_017475965.1 Alphaproteobacteria bacterium
TTACTATCAGGAGCAATTACCATTACATTATTGAATAAATTCTTAACTATATTTTCCAATAATTGTATTCCAGGAGCTCCAATACCATCATCATTACTTATTAATATTTGCATTTCATTTAAATCTTTATTCAAATCATTCATATGTTGCATGTTTCCTTTCTAATATTTTAATCATAATTAATTTAATTTTATGTTAAATAATCAACAATCATATTAAATTTTAACATCCCACTGTATGTTAATATTACATAACTATCATTGTCAATTACATATGAATTATGTTTTAATACTTTTATTTTATCAAATAATTTATATTTATTTATCATATTTTTATTTAATTTATTAATATCTACTCCAAATTTAGTTCTAAGTCCCATAAGTAACTGTTCCTTATATATATCATCTTGAGTAAGCAATTCCAAATTAAATATTGGATTTTTAGCCCACAACATCCAATCATTAATATTACATATTTGTTCTATAGCATATATGTTATTACCATCACTTACTCTGGAATGAGCACCAGCACCAACTCCATAGTATCTATCGTAATTCCAATATGATAAGTTATGTCTACTATATAATTTTGTATCATTTTTTACATAATTGGAAATTTCATACATTTCAAATCCATTATTTTTAGCAACTTGTATTGTTTTTTCCATAAAATCACTATTTGGATTTGGAGATTTTATAAAACCATTATCAATTAAGTATTTAATATAAGTATTATTTTCTATAATCAATTCATACATGGAAATGTGTTGTATTGGTAATTTAAATACTTTGTTTAATTCAATAAGCCAGTCATCTATTTTTTGTCCTGGTCTATTGTATATCATATCTATAGATATATTATTAAATACATCACTCATATCATATACACACTTTATTGCATCGTATGAATTATGTATTCTACCAAGGATTCTCAAATCCTCATCAATAATAGATTGTACTCCTATTGATATTCTATTAATTCCTGATAATTTGAATTCCTTTGCTTTATATTTATCAATAGTTTTAGGATTTGCTTCTATAGTTATTTCTATTGCCTCAGATATTTCAAATTCCTTATATATAAAATTCAATAAATTATCTATAAAAATTGGTTCAACAAGTGATGGAGTACCACCACCCAAATATATACTAGTAATTACTTCATTATTATAAAATTGTTTTATAAATTTATTTAATACATTTTTGTATAATTGACAATATTCCAAATAATCAATATTACTTTTACAGGCAATACTATTAAAGTCACAATAATAACATTTAGACAAGCAGTATGGCCAGTGTATGTATATTGTACTCATATAAGAAACTTATGTGAATAGTATTGCTAATATAGTATACTCACAATTAAGTACATATTACAAACTAAAAGCTATTAGAAATAGTTGTGTGTACAATACTTATATAAATAATATAGCTACCGTATAATTATACTCACATAGAAAATTTAGATAAATAGTATTACACTCACAACTATATATATTACAAAATAAATTATATTATAGTTGTGATACTACTCTATTTTAACCATATATAACTCTATTTTCTATATAATCCTATCTATCAATAATGATTACTGTAGTAGTGATGCAATTTGTATTGCATTTAACGCTGCTCCTTTTCTAACATTATCAGATACACACCAAAAATTTAAACCATTATCAATAGTTGGATGTTTTCTCATTCTACTAACAAATACATCATTTTTATTTGCACAATCTATTGGAGTTGTATATATTTGATTGTTAGGATCATCTACTACTTTTATACCACTGAAATTACTTAAAACTTCTTTCACTCTACTTATATCTATTACATTATTAAATTTAGCAAATACTGAAACAGCATGTCCTCTAATTACTGGAACTCTTACACAAGTGGCAGTTATATCTATATTCGGCAAGTCCAATATTTTTTTTGTTTCATTTATCATTTTCCATTCTTCCTTAGTATAATCTAATAAATCAAACTTATCTATTTGAGGAATAACATTAAATGCTATCTGTTTATTGAATGGACTATTATTATCTTTATAAGAATTTTTATTGTTCAATATTATTCCAGTTTCATTTAATAATGCATTAATTCCTTTCTGTCCAGCTCCACCAGAGGCTTGGTATGTTGATATAACTAATTCTTTCAATTCAAATACATCATGTAATGGTTTTAATGGCATTACCATTTGTATTGTAGAACAGTTAGGATTTGCTATTAGTTTTGCTCCATTTATACTATTCATATTTATTTCTGGTACCACTAATGGTACATTATCACGCATTCTGAAATAAGATGTATTATCTATTACTGTACATCCTTTTTCAATTGCTATTGGAGCATATACTTTAGATACTTCTGAACCAGCAGAAAACAATGCTATATTATAATTACTGAAATCTATATTATTAATATCTCTTACTATTAATTGTTTCCCTTTATAATTCAGCAATTTTCCTTCAGAATTACTTGAAGCACATCCATCAATATTATCAAATGGAAAGTCAATACTTTCAAGTATTTTGAGCATTTCTCTTCCAACTAATCCAGTTACACCAACTATTATTATGTGTTTATTTGTATTTATTTCCATAAAAATTTTCACTATATTAATTGCTTATTATACCATATCTTTATTATGTTTATCATATTTCTTATAATTTGTTATTTGTTCTTGTATTTCCTTTAGTAAACTTTCAAATAATACTCGTTTATATAATAATATTATTGGTTTATATTTCATATTTTCACATTCTTTAGCTACATGAGTATTATTATTTTTCTTTGTATCATACAAAATATCATTCAAGTTACAATTATCATCATTGAATGGACCACTACTATTATCAATTGCATTCCAACTAGAATTATATGCATTATTATTCTTGACAAAAGCTACAGCATGATTCCAGCTACTCAATTTCATTCCAACTAATTCGTATATTTCTAACTTACCATCTATATTAAAGTATGGAATATATCTATATCTTTTTAATGTATCTTCTATATTATATAAGCTATTATGCTCATCAACATTTTGAACTAATAAGTAATCTCTATATTTATTTTGAAATAACAAATCATCTGCCTCGTTTTTATTCACAGGTTTATAATGTCTATTCATCAAAATTTCATGTAAATTACATATTTTCAACATATTTTTAGTGAATTTATTAAATAATAGTTCATTCTGTTTTAAATAAATTGTATTAAAATTGTTAAAAGATGATAAATTCAATTCTGGAAAGATACTACGTTCCTCATTACCATTATTTATTATAGATACCAAATTCTCTAATTTAGTGTATATATTATTTATTGCGATCTCTCCTTCTTGTTTTAGTTGATTTATTTCTTGTTTTAAATTATTTAACGTATTACATATATTATCTATTTCAATCTCTCCTTCTTGTTTTTTTTGATTTATATTACCTTTAGATTTATTAAAGTTCTGTATTGGTTTCAATACATCTTCAAATAATGAACATTCTATACTCCTAATATTATTAATTAACATTGTTTTGTCATTATCTACAGATGTATCGCCAATATACTGCATAATATTAATTGTATTATCCCTGGATGAAATATCTATGAACTGCTTTAATTCAGGAAAAAGATCTAAAATAATGATTATTGGAGAACAATGATTATCACCCTCTACAATGTCTCTTGAATCTGCTAATAATTGTAATGCTTCTTTACGACGTAATTTTTCATGTGTTGTAATTTCATTAATTTTAATATTTTTTTCATTTGCTTTACCGTATTTATTATCATTGGTTTTATACCATGATCCATCTTTTGAACACCATAATATTAATTCATTAAATAAATCTATATTTTGTTTATTATATTTTGATGAAAAATTTTGTTTTAATGTTTCTTCTGTTCCACTAGTAAATCTTTTTTTATCAAAATTTGTCCTAAATTTATTAGTTTTGTAATCTAAATCATAATCATAAAGTAAATAATTATTACTTACTATTTTTGAATTAAAAATATTATTTCCCAACTCTTCATCATTATTCTTTTTTTCTGGTGGCAATTTGTATTTCATATTATGTAAGTGATGTACGAATTTAGCAAAATTTGTTTGTCTAATTTCATCTCCTAGTTTTGATGTATTAAAAATAGTTATAAATAATTAAAACATAGATACAAATGAACACTTACTATTACTATTAAAAAAAGTTAAAACTGGATTGTTACGGTGTATACCATGCATTTTATCTAAATTACGCAAATTTAAATCATTAATTAAATTTATAATTCTTATCATTTTTACAATAACATTACATGTAATCTCCGATGCAGACTTAGTAATTTCCTTTTCATTAGGTATATACGCTTGATTATTAGATCCATTGGTGAAATTATTAAATAATTCATTAAACCATGTATTAATCAAAGCAATACATTGAATATTGTAAAAATAAGTTTTAGACTTAGGATTTTCTTTATTGTTAATAATTTTTGTTATTTCATTATTATAATATTTTACACAAAAATCAAAATCATTCTTAATTAACATAAGCATATACTGACAAAGCAGTTTAGTTATTTCAGATGAGGGTATAGTCCCATTCAAAATTTGTTGCACATACAATACCAAATTTGGATCCTTTTTAATATTAGTAATGAATTTTTTAAATTCATCTTTACTAAGACGTAATTCATGATTTTTTGGTATATAATAATTATTAACATCCTTTTCTTGTGTTTCTACATTTTTGTCTAAATTAGGTTTATAATTTACTGCATTGATATCAAAATATTTCTCTTTGTTATTATCATTATTTCCATTATTATTATTCAATTCCATTGTATTTGCTAACTGGCAACTACACATTAATAATCCAATTGTTAATATTTTATTGACTTTTAATTTCATTTTTATTATTATTTTTTACCACCATTTACTACATACTAATTTATTTTATTGTGATATGTCAAATTATTACTTCCTTGTATTATTTATTACTTGTTTATTAAA